>NZ_JBJDQL010000001.1:0-63425 GCF_044903305.1 Streptomyces sp. NPDC019531
CGCCTCACCGGCGAGACCACGATCTCCTGGCGCGACCCGACACCACCGGATGAAACCCGCATCTCGGGATGAAACAACGGGAGAAAACGACCTCTCAGGCGTTGGCACGGGCTTTTCGACGGGGGCGCTGGTCGTGGTGTCCGGGGTTCCCGTCGGCTCGTCGTCAGTGGTGGTGCCGTTTCCGCCACAGGCGCTGAGGCTGGCCAGCGCGGCGAGGCAAGCCGCGGCGAGTGTGATGCGTACGCGAGTGTGCATGATCCCCCAGGGTTCGTGCGTCGGCGAGGGGCTGGCCTGCGTGATCTGCAGGATTCATGAGGCGCATGTGTCGCCTATGTGGCGAAATATTCGATTCTCACAGTAGCCCGCTGCCCGGTCGCTGCGTGCACAGTGGGTACTCATCGGCCGCATCCTCTTCGCGGCGCTCTTCCTGGCCTCGGCCGCCAGCCGCTTCCCCCGGACACAGTTCATGGGCCCCGGTACGCCGCCAGGGGCGTGCCCGTCGCTAGCGGCCTGGGGCTGCGGACCCGCTATCCGGCATCAAGGTTTCACAGCGGTTCGTGGGTCTGCTCATCCTCCGGGGCCGTCAGAGGCTGAAGAAGCCGGCATCGGCTGAGACGGTCGTCAGGCCGTGGTGTTCTAGTCGTACCGTCCGCTGCCGCGCCACTCGATCAGCTCGGCGTCGTCGACGGCGGCGTCCTCGGCGGGCAGGCCCGCCTGGTGCAGGAAGTCCAGCACGTCAAACAGGCTGTATGCGGTGCCCATGCGCTCGCCGTGGATCGTCACCCGTCGCCCGCCGTCCGACGCGGGTGGCAGCACCACCACGGGAGGACGCCCGCCCATGGGACCGCCACGGCAGACCGTGCGAGGACGCTGGGCCCCGGGCTCCCCAAGTCCGCCGCATTCGACAAGGGTTCCCCGCAAGCCGCATCGTCGAGCAGTCACTGCCACATGCCACGATGGCGCGTCACGTGAGGAGACCGGGGGGACGTTTGAGATGAGGTACGACCAGAGCCGGGCGGACAAGCTCGATGAGACGATGCTCGAACTACTGCTGCCGGAAAACGCAGTGGAGTCACTGGGGCAGTGGCTGGCCGACCCGGAGCGCGGCCGGCGGTACGCGAACGGAAGTGGCCCTCACACCATCCCGTACACGCCATCCACGTGGACAGCCGTAGCGCCCTGGCCCACCACCTTCGCCGACCGGGTGACGGCCGATTCAGCCTGGGTGAGCCGGGCCGAGGTCGTGGCCGCGGTCCAGGCCGCGGAGCAGTCCGAGGGCTGGGCAGAGGCGTTCGTGGCCACGCAGGTGTGGGGCTACGGTGTCACGGGCTACGGCCCCTACCGCACCCGCCAGGTACTCGCCCAGCCCAGCGCTGAGGCCGTCTTCACCGAGGCGGTGTCCCTGCTCGTCGATGAGGGCGCGGTCGCAGCCTACGAGGTGCTGAACACTCTCGATGGCCTCGGGCCGGCGTTCCTCACCAAATTCCTCTACTTCGCGGGCCTGGCGCTGCCAGAGGTAAAGGACCCGCGTCCCCTGATCCTCGACAGTGTGCTCGCCAGTGTCCTGCGCCGGCACGCCACGATGGTCGGACGTGCGGTTGGCTACGAGTGGTCCGAGGCGATTGCCAAGTGGGTCTGGCGCGACAGCGGCTGGACCTCCCACCGTTACGACGTCTACCTCCGGTGGATGTACGCAGCCAACGATCGACTCACGGCCGCGTCGATTGACTGGCCCGCATCCCCAGACGTCCTCGAGCTGGCCCTCTTCAGCGCCGCCTGGGACCCGGCATAGCCCTATTGCCGAAAGTCCACCTTCGGGTGCCCCCTTGGTTGAGGTGCTTGTCCAACGGCCGCGAGGGTGAAACAGACCGTGCCAGATCCAGGAAACCTGGGCCCAGGGTGGTTCTGCTGAGCACCACCGCGTCGTCGAACCCCACACACGATGCGCTCGGCGCGGCTGCCCCGTGCGTCGGGTGTGTCGCAGTCACTATGGCGTGGGTTCATGCACCGCGTGACGGCCCCGCGTGCACAGCCGTCGGCGCACCGTTTTGCCATGGCTCCGGTTCATCGATAACTCCACTAGCCAACGTCACCGGTGACAGGCTCCCAACCATCCTCCCCATGGGCCCGCAGGAGACGCCCATCGGGAGGATTGACAGTAGGATGAGTAGCATGAGTGAGCCTACCGGCAAGTACTCGATCACCATGCCGCGCGACATCGCCGAAGCCGCCAAGGCCCGCAGCGGGCCCTCCGGCCTGTCCGCCTACGTCGCCGCCGCCGTCGCCCGCCAGATCGAACGCGACAACCTCAATGAGCTCATTGCCGTGGCCGAGGCCGAGCACGGCAACGTCACGGACGAGGAGATCCAGGCGCTGCGCGACCAGCTCCACCAGGCCCGCCAGGAGCAAACGCAGGGCGGGGCGGACGCAGCGTGACCCGCTCCCCCGCCGTTCCCGGTGGCACGCTGGTTCTAGACAGCGAGGGGCTGGCGAAGGCCGTGCTGCGTGATCGGACGGTCACCGGCTGGCTCGCTCTGGCCCGCGCTGACGATCTCCGGGTGATCACCTCCGCAGCAACCCTGGTCGAGGTGGTTCACCCGCGGATCAACCGCCCGGCTCTGGAGTGGACGCTGTCCCGCCTCGTCGTCGAACCGGTCACCGAGCCGATCGCCCGGCACGCCGCAGCCCTGCTCACCGACGCCGGTCTGCACGGCCACAAGTACGCCATCGACGCCATGCTCGGCGCCACTGCCCTCGCCGCCCCGGGCCCCGTCACGGTCCTCACCTCGGATCCCGAGGACCTCATGGCGTTGTGCGGCCGACGGATCACCGTGATCAAAGTCTGACCCGGCGCCCTCCTCGCCCGAGCGGCGCGGCCGGCGCTCACGTTTATCGTCAACCCAGTCAGCGGAGCTACGACGCGGACTCCGCGACGGCTGGAGAGGATCGGGCGCTCAAACGACCAGACCGGAACGCGTGCAGCCCAGTCCCCGCGCGACCGCGCGCCATGGAGAAAGCACCTTCACGCGTGACCCGCTCCGGGCCCGGGCCGTCGGAGAACAACGGGCCGCTCGTCAGATCACCGATCAACCGGCCCAGCAGCGATGCCGTCAGCTCACTCACCGGAACCCACTCCGGCGTGTCCGGCCTCACCGGCTCCCGCACTCGCACCCGCCGTCTCGGGAGGTCCACGTCCTCGATCTCCGCCCGTAGCCAATCCGCCACCCGTCCCTTGCCGTCCCACAGCGACGACCACAACGCACGGTGGGCCAACGAGATCCCCTCGTCGGCAACCAGTTCCTCCAACCGCTCCCGGCTCACCTTCCCAACTTCCACCGTCATGCCCCCACTCTCCCCACTGCCGAGTCCACCTGATCCAGCCCCCACAGCCGCGATGCCGAAGTCCTCATGCCACGTCCGGTTCTGGTGGCTGGTCGTAGGCGCTCAGGAGTCCTTCGATGCGCTGGTTGTTGATGGACTGCCGGTCATAGAGGCACTTCGCGTACCGGGACAGGAGCACCTCGACGCTGTTACCGGCGCGCTGGGCGACCTCGGCCGGGTCCGCGCCCGCGCACAGCCACGTCGACAGGGCCGAGTGCCGCAGGTCGTACGGGCGCTTCGCGAGCGGGGTGTTGGTGAGCGCGGGTTGCAGGGCGAGGTCGCGGGCTTCGTGCCAGACCCGGTGGTAGGTGGTGTAGCTGATTACCCGGCCCTGTTCGGTGAAGAACAGCCGTCCATCGTCGGCCGTGCCGAACGTGGCAACATGCTCCCTCCACATCGCCACCAGGTATGGCGGCAACGGCACCACTCGCGTATCTCCCGGCGGGCGGTTCTTCAGCCCACGCTCGTCGTGGAACTCGCCGGTGTCGGTCCACCGTTTGCCCGCCTGCGGCCGAGTCGTGTGCAAGATCAACCGCCCCCAGCCGGTCCGGGGCAAGCGGCAGTCCGGCAGCGCCACCGCGACCGCCTCCTCCGGGCGCAGGCCCGCGTAGTACATGCCGGCGAAGAACCCGACCAGCCGACGGCCACGAGCCCTCCGGTAACCGCCCACATAGGAGACAGCGCTCAGCAACTCCCGTGCCTGGTACGGGTTGGCCACCACCCGCGGATCCACCGCGATGGCCGGCTTCGGCACCCCACACGAGATCTTCGCCAGCGGATGACTGCCCAACTCGCGCCGCTCCACGGCGTAGCGGAGCGCGTGCACCAGCACCTTGCGCTTGCGCCGCATCGTCCCCACCGCCGCCTCACCCCCGTCGATCCTGCGGCGGAACGACTCCAGCACATCACGCGCCAGAACCGGATCGTGCAGGTCGACCAGAGGCCGGGACGCCTTCGCCACCCACTGCAGCACCAGCCGGTCCTGCGCCGGCATCTCCCCCTGCCCCGACCCGGGCACGACAAAGCCCAGTGCCGCAGGGCACGGCGCAGTAGCTGCTCCCTCGGCCTTCCCGGAAGGTCCCAGAGCATCGCCACGGTGACGGCGGTCAGTGCCTCGCTGACCTCGTCCCGGGTCTTTGCCGCCCTGCCGGGCCAGTGGGCCTGCGCGTACAGGGTCGCGAAGGCGTACCAGCTCAGGTTGGACGGTCCGCGGGGGCCGTTCATGGGGCTGGCGTCCTGAGCCAGGCCCGCGCGGATGGCCCTCACCAGCTCTGCCCCGAACTCGCCCGCCAGATCCGCGACCGCGCTGCCTTGGCCCTCGCGTCCCTCACCATGCGGTTGCGCCGAGGATTGGTCCGCCGTCTGTCCGGGATCCGGCGTGGCACCGTTTCGATGTTCGTCTGGGTCCATGCCCGCCTCCTTTTGATCAGCGAGGCATGGCTGCCCGGAATATCCACTCGAGCATCCACCAGCGCGGGTGCACTCAGGCCGCACAAGGCTGACGGGTGGAGATCGTCAGATGTTCGGGACGGCATCTGATTGCGGGAGATGCGCTGATTCCGGGCAACAACGTGATAGAGCCCGTCAGGCTGGCGGAAGGGAACTGATCGCTGCCACCGAAGGCCGATGATCAGTATGTTCGCCTTACCGGAAGGGAGGCGCACGACGTCACGGGGAATGCGGGGGCTTGACACGCTGGCGACAACGGCCGCTGGTGCGCTCTCCGTCACGGCGGGCGTGCCGGTTGGCGGTATCGTCACGCGTCGCGCTCAGGATCGCCACTGGATACGCGATCTGCAACTCGTGGCCTTTCAGGAACTGTTCAGCCACTATACCAAGTTCACCATGGAGATCAGACGAGCGCGTGCCGACCGGCGCGCATGGGATTACGACTCGGGCGACTGGAGCGCGACCTTGATGCGCATGAGGCTGATTGCTCCCACGGAAGTCGCGATGGAGATCGACGTTTTCGGCACCGCCATCAATTCCTTATGGACCAGGTGGCACGAAGGGAACGCACCCCATTGCACCAACCGCTAAGTTCCGAGGAGTTCGAGCAAGCCAGAAAAGCCCCCGCCCAGGCACATGTGAGGTGTGAGGCCCGTCAATGCCATACGCCATTCCCTGAGCGGAATCGGCGGTAAGGCATGCCCCAGACTCCGCCACGTGTTCCGACACGGCGGACCAAGGCGGCACCAAAACGCGGGCCAAGGAAGATCCACCACCACTGACCGCGACGAGGAAAATCACCAAGCACCCCAGGGGCCAGCCAGAGCAGCAACACCGGGGCGAACCACTTGTCGCCGCTATGGCCCGTACCACGCGATCCCCGGTTACCGAAACCGGGAATCACACGCACAATCGGAGATCCACCGCCACTCCCTGACCGCCATACCGAAAGGCCGCACCCCGCACCAATCCTGCAACTTCACACGACAGCCGTCTGCATTCACGAGCAGGTGCGGCCGGTCCTTGCATACGCTTCCGGGGCCGAGCCGACTTACCTGTGGTCCGCACGCCCAGGGCCACGAGGCAAAAGGGCTCACAGCCACCACTGCGCACCACAGCCTCGGAATGTACTGACCGGCCCGAGCCGGCCTTCGCCCGCCAGATTGCAGCCGTCGCAATCCGCCCGGCGTCCGACTCCGCATACTCGCTGCCGGAGCCCGCTAGAGTCCCGCCCTCCGGCCAACGCCACTCACCATGCAGGGCAGGCCGCCACGTCGGCTCGCGCACAGCGTCGGCGATGGGATCTTGGTCGAGCCCTCGCCGGAGCCGGAACCTCGGCATGGGCACCCGCTCCAGCCCATCAGGACGACAAGCCCGCGGGGCAAGATCGCCGACCAGCCGTTCACCCCCGGCCACCGCGCGGGAGCGCCCTGAGCGAGCCAGGCGCACAACCGGCTCGCTCCTCTTACCCACGGCACTCCAGACCGCCCCGCTGTTCGATTGAGGGGCGCACCATATACCCCTACGCTCGACCGAGGAAGTCGTGATCTACACCACGAGGCATGGATCGACCGCCGCAGGGAATGATCGGAACAAGACGAGCAAACAGGGCATTTCATTTCCGCGGGACATGCGCGGGACAGCAAGCCTGACAACCCGTCAGATAGGCGCCTGACCTGTGCAAACAGCTGGGAAGCCCACGTCCTCCGGAGCCGTGTGCGCAGGTTCGAATCCTGCCGGGGGCACTCGCCTAGGGACAGCAAGAATTATGCGCTGACCAGGGTGGATGCCGACACGAGAGAGCGGGACCCAGTCTCACTGGGTCCCGCTCTTTGTCGTTGTTGCGCGCTGATCGCGATAGACCTGCGATAGAGGTACTCCTGATGCAGCTGATGACACATCGCGTCGCGCACAACACCGCTAGCCTCGCGCTTTCATGAAGCCCGGTGTCCGACGGGTGGTTGGGCAAACGAAAAATGCCTCTGACCAGCAAGAATGAGGATTGTCGAGGTCCTTGTTCCTGCCATCGTCGGAGGATTTTCCCAGGTGAAGAAGCGTCGCGGGTCCTACCCTCGTGTCCGCGTCGGGGGCGGTGGCCGGACAGTGGTCTCGCAGGCGGGAGGCATCCTGCTGGTGGAGACGGTCCGCAAGACCGGGCTGGATCAGGCGATATCGACGGCTCTGACACCGTGGCGCAGGCCGCGGGCGGTGCACGATCCGGGGAAGATCCTGCTGGATGTGGCCCTCGCGGTCGCGCTCGGCGGGGACTGCCTGGCAGACGTGGGCATGCTGCGGGCCGGCCGTGTTCGGTGCGGTGGCCTCCGATCCCACCGTCTCCCGCCTCGTCGATGCTCTCGCGTCAGCCGGGCCAAAGGCCCTGGCGGCGATCCGGCCCGCGCGGGCGCAAGTCCGCGAACGGGTCTGGACGTTGGCCGGGGCAGCGGCTCCGGACATGGGCTGTCGGGTGATCGTGGACATCGACGGGGTGCCGGTACTGGCGCACTCCGATAAGCAGGACGCCGCCGCGACCTGGAAGAAGACGTTCGAGCACCACCCTTTGATGGGCTTCGTCGACCACGGAAGCGGTGGCAGCGGGGAGCCGGTGGCCGGCCTGCTGCGACCCGGGAACGCGGGCAGCAACGCCGCCACCGATCACACAGAGACCGCCGAACTCGCCCTGCCCAGCTGCCGAAGAAGTACCGACGCGGACGCCAGACACTGATCCGTACCGATTCCGGCGGTGGCACCCACGAGTGCGTGGCCTGGCTCGCGAAGCGCGGCCGGTGGTTGTCCTACTCGGTCGGGATGACCATCACCGACGCCGTCCACCACGCCGTTCTGCGGGTCCCCGCCACGGCCTGGACGGTGGCCGTCGAGTCAGGCGTGGAAATCCGCGACGGCGCCTGGGTCGCCGAGATCGACGGTGACAAGCTCAAGGGCTGGCCGAAGGGCATGCGGCTGATCGTCGTCCGCAAGGAACGGCCGCATCCCGGCGCCCAGTTGCGGTTCACCGACGCCGACGGACTGCGGCTCACCTGCTTCGCCACCAACACCACGGTGGGCTTCTTCACCTGGAAAGTGCCACCGACGGTGGCGAGAACAAGGTCCTCAGCAATCCTCATTCTCACTGGTCAGAGGCGCATTCTGCCTTCTTGCTCACCGGCCGGACAGTCCGCTGGCACCACCCTGATGTGCATTCACATATTCCAACAGCTTCTTTTGCGGCCAGATCCGATTAGCGTAGTATCCGCCCGTCTTAAATGTGCCTTCGAAGATGCCAAACTGCACCAGCCTACCTGTTGAGTCGCTAGCCAAGATCGGGCCACCACTGTCTCCGTGCGCAGGATGCCCAGTAACATTGGAGAGTTTCATCATGCCTCGCAGGGGAGGCAACGAAATCGCTGTGTCTTGCACCCTCAAAGTGGCTTCACGTAGTTCCGCGGACCAGGTCCCAGTTCCTCTCGCAGTATCGTTGATCTGCCCCCATCCGAGCACTTTTGCGGTCTTCCCTGTTGACCACAAGTTCTTACTCGAATTGCTTCCAAGGGCTACCGGAGGGATGTCCAAGATCGGACTGTCGAGGCGTACTAGGAGCGTTGAGCCCAGGCCTAGCGTCAGGTCCGCGTCGTCCTGAAGCCTCTCCTCGACGATCCTTCGCGTCTCGCCGTGATCGCGATCCTTATTCAGCATGCCAAATGTGATCGTCCCCGGACCACTGCAGTGACCTGCGGTCAGAGCAAGATCGGGCGCCACCAGCGACGCAGTACATCCCATTCCGTTGTCTGCTGTCAGCCGTCCAACGAAGCCGTAAGGGTTCGGGGTCGGTGCCGGGTCGCCGAACCAGCCGCCCGGAACCGGAGTGCCGCCCACGATTGCTTGCGCCGGAATTTCCCCTGCCGCCGAAAGCCCCAGTGCCAAGTGGTTACAGCGACAACCCGTCCCCCCCTCCGCAATGCGGAACGTGCTACAAAACGGCCCAGTTTCACAGATTCCCCCTATGGTCACAGCCTGGCTCGTCCATGTTCCACAGTCGTCAAGCGTCGACCGACGAGTCATGACTATATCTTCCAGGCTGAAAATGCGCCTTCAAATTCTCGAGGGAGCTTGAGATTGAAGCTTCATGAGCAGATTGACGCAAGTTCGATTCGGTCCATACCCGATCGAGACCGCTATTTTTCATTCTCCAGAGCGGAATGCATCATTCAGTGCTATGACTCGGCACCTTCAGTACGCTGAAGCATGCATTTACGTCGTAACGTTCCGCAGCGTTAGGTGACCCCCATATCAGGAGTAACTCGTGGCTCAGGTCAGCTACTCCCGAGCGAGTCGGCATACGCTTTTTCTCATGCGCCATAATCCGCGACGTGGCGCCCAGGGTCGTGGGCTCACTAACCTCGATCTTTCGTGATGGCTCGTCAGTTCAACTGGCGGGCTGTTTCGGTCTGTTGGGCGGGTCGCAGGCAGGCTGATGGCCCGGCTGTCGCGTCGGGTGTGCGCCGGGTTCCACGGTTCCGGTGGGGTGGTTCAGGTTCGAGGGGCTGCTTGATGTGACTGGTCAGTCGGGGTTCGGGAGGGCGTCGGTGATGACATCGGTCCAGGGCCAGTGGCGGGCGCATCTCAGATGCCGGCATCGGCCGGGTTCTTCTTCGGGTCCGTGATCGTGACGGCGTTGCCGACGTTGTCGTACTCGTAACTGATCTCGTCACCGCCGGCGTTCACCAACGACGTCAGCTAGTTGATCGGGTCGTAGTGGTTGGTCGTGACGTAGTCGGTGGTGTCGGACGTGGTCAGCGTGCCCTTGGGCTCCGTCGTCGTGGTGAGGTTGCCGACCTTGTCGTACGTGTAGACCGACGTCCGCTCGTCCGACGTGGAGGTGTCCTTGGGCGCGGTCGCCGAGGTGATCTGGTCCGCGTCGTCGTACCCCGCTGTGGACACTGCCCCGTTAGGCGCCGTCGCCCTGGTGACGTTGTCGTTGGCGTCGTACTCCGGGGCCGGGATCGTGATGTACACACCCGCCGCCTGGTTCTTGGGCACCGTCTTGGCCGTCGGACGGCCGTAGGTGTCGTACGTCCGCGTGCTCGTCCTGCCCAGCGCATCGGTCACGGACCTGACCAGGCCGCGCTCGTCGTACACGTACGACGAGGACTTGTTCAGCGCGTCGGTGATCGTCGCCGGGTAGCCGGTCGGGCCGAAGTCACCATCCGCCGTCTGCTCGGTGACCTTGAAGGCATTGAAGACGAGCCCACCGCCCTGGGAGCGAGTGGAGACATGGCGTGACGACCCAGCAGCTCTCGATCGCGCTTGACAAGTTGAACGAAACGACTGACGAGCGACAGCCTCAAGCACGCACGGCACACACGGGGACGTCTTGGCGTATCAAACCGTGATCGGCCTGCACTTGGTGCTCATTCGCGAACAGCGTGCGCTGCCGGGATTCCGTCCCCGGTTCGACGACCTCTTCTTCCTGGCGCAGAGGCGGGGGCCTTCCCCTGCGGCCGACAGGCGCTGCGGGTGCACCGCCGCCAGGAGACGTGGCGCAAACAGTCACGCGAGATCGTCTACGCCGTCACCAGCCTGGATGTCCACCAGGCCACCCCGCCTGACCTGGCCGGATACGGCGGACACTGGGCAGTGGAAAACACCAGCCACCATGTGAGGGACCGGACCTTCGCCGGGGACGCCTTCACCGTCCACACCGGCACCGCACCACGGGCCATGGCATCACTTCGGAACCTGGCGATCGGACGCCTGCGACTGCTCGGCGGGACGAACATCGCCAAGACCACCCGGGCGATCCGGGACCCACCCGAACACGCCGCATGGATCACGGGCATCACCGACAGCCCGCACCCTTCGGGAACTAGAAGCCGCCCTGCGTACGTTTCGGCCCCGGCACCGTTTCCGGTCTTCACCGCCTTGGCCAGCCGGATCGTAGGTGAAGTCCATGGTCGAGGTGAGGTACGCGGTGTGACCGTCGGCGTTCGTCATCTTCGCGACGTCCTGCGCCCTTGTTGCCGGTCGGGCGTAGCTGTGCCGGGTGCCGGTCGGCCAGGGTTCAGTGGTCCTCGGTCGAAGGACAAGTCTTCCAGGCCTGTTCCAGGCGGTCGTAGGCGTCGTCGAACCAGGAGTCGGCCAGTGGCACCGTCACGGTCACCGTCGTCAGAGTCGTCACGTTGTCCCTGACAGTGACGCGGAGGCGCTCTTCGGTCTCGTCACGTTCGATGGACAGGGCAGGGCCCCGTGCAGCGTCACGCCAGGTGATGGACTGGCCGGCGTCGAGCGCGTCGAGGCATTCCTGCCACTCGGTCAAGTCGGAAGGAAACAACCAGGCATTGAGGGTTCCGCTGACAAACGGCGTGTCGATCACGAACTCGCTCGTAAGAATATCGGTTGTGCGCCCCCCTCGCCGGGGCTCCTTCCCCGTGATCCGAAGGACGACACTGTTGCCTGCGCCGGCCAGGCGGATCAGGTCGATCGATCCCTGACTCATCGTTGCCCTTCCCGAGGCTTTCGCAGTGCCCGGACTCTAGCGCGGGCAGGTGGGCGGCAGGCCGGGGCGCCAGTTGGCAGTCCCCGGCCTGCCACCGCTTCACGCGGTCACAGTCGCTTCACCTCGGGGCCTTTACGGATACACGCCGCTCGGCACGAAGGTTCTCGTTACTCCACAGCGCGGCCGATGAGTTTGTGGCTCCCGGCCGGTCCAAGCTCGTGACACCTAGGAAAGGACACCGCCATGTCGGAGCTTCTCGTCGACTTCATCACCTCCCTCGACGGCTACGCGTCGGGAGAGGGATGGCCCGGGTTCTGGGGCCTCGAGGGCCCGGAGTACCTCGCTTGGCTCGGCGAGCAGCCCGAGGCCACGTACCTGATGGGAGCGAACACCTACCGCCTGATGTCGGGCTTCGCGGCAGGCGAGGTCCCAAGTGGCCAAGACGAGTTCAGGCCCGAAGAAGAGGCGTCCGTCGACGAGCTCACGCAAGCGTCCAAGGTGGTGTTCTCCTCCTCACTCAAGGAGCCCCTGACGTGGGGCAACTCCACGCTGGTCCGTGACGACGCCGTCGAGGCGGTCCGCGCCATGAAGTCGGGTGGCTCGGGGCTCCTCAGCACGATCGGCAGCCTCAGCCTGTGCCGCTCCCTGCTACGAGCCGGACTCGTCGACCGCTTCCGGGTCGTGATGTTCCCGGTGATCACCGGAGCCACGGGCCAAGAACGCATCTACGACGGCTATCCGGACGTTGCCCTCGAGATGATCGAGCACCGCACCTTCGACGGCCGCATCCAACTGGTCGAGTACAAGCCCCGCGTGCTCGAGCACCCGCCGCTCGGCGTCCCTGCGTGACGTCGCCCCGTCCGCCGGTCTGGACAGCCGCCAGGCCGGCGTCGGCGGGCGCGGAGCAAGGCCTGATAGGGGGCGAACGGCCAACGTCAGGACGCCCGCTCCATCGTCGCTGTGCGGCGGGAGTTGACGCCGCAGCAGAACAGGCACGGAGCCAGTGATCATGTTGGTGTCGAGGCCAGCTGATCACGAAGAGGTCCCGTGCCTGCCCGCTCGTCTTCGCCCATCCTTGCCGTCCTGACCGAACTGGGTCCGCTCGTCGAGCGCGGCATCGGGCGTCTGCGCGCCCATCTCGAGCGCGTCACTGACCCTGGCCGCGCCGCGTCCGTTGGTATCCCCTGGTCAGCATGCTGCTGATCTGCTCGTGCGCGGTGGTCTCCGGCGCGCGGTGCTGGAGCCCGGGGAAGCCCGCTCCGCGCCCGACTGCCCGGCCCGGCTCGGAGTCCTGTCGGCGTCCGGCGCCGCGGCGGCATCCGCGTGTACGAAGTGCCGACCGAAGATCGCCCGCAGCCGGTCCGCATCCTCCTGATGGCCGTCGGCTCGCCCGGCCATTAGGCCAAACCCTATTTCAGGAGCAAGTAGCGCGTCACCGAAGAGAAACGGCACGGTTGTCATTCGGGAAAGGTGCAGATTACGTGCCCAAGTTCGGGATATCTCGGGGGTCGTGTAACACGGCGACGGCTGCAAGCCGCTGACTTATACGAGCCCGCGCGACGACCCGTGCGCGTGACGCCGCAGGAAACTCTCCTGGGAAAGACAGCCCAGAAGCCTGATGGCAGTACGTCGGCCTGCACAGTGATGCGCCAGATTGGATTCCCGTGAGCAACACCGACCCGACGCCCGGACACCACGCCTACGACCAGCCCTCGGGGCACCCACACCGTTACGAGCGGAGCCAGTCCACTGCTCGACGGACAGCCCTGACTGTCCACACGATCGCAGACATCGCCGCCGGTTTCCTGGGGCTGTGGATCCTGCTCCACCTGCTCGGAGCCAACGAAGCCAATGTCTTCGTCGAGTTCGTGCACGGAACGGCCGACTGGCTGGCCTGGTGGTCACAGGACATTTTCACGATGGACACGGAAAGCCTTCGCGTTGTCCTCAATTATGGTCTGCCGGCCGTGATTTATCTGCTGGTCGGTCACGGGATCGCTGCACGGCTCGGCCGCGCATAAACACAATCCCTGAGCAGCACAGGAGACCTGCCGGCGCGCGCGACGTGGGTGAACCCCGATTGCCCTGGCGGTCACCAAGATTTCGGGGTCCAATCCGGCGGGCCCGAAGTACGACACCAAGAAGGGCCAGCCCTGTGACACCCGACTCAACTGGAAACGATCATCTGCCGGTTTACGAGAATCTGGTACGTGAGTGCGGTGACGTCGTAGCGGAAACTCGTGCGGTGGCCGAACAGGCGCTGCATCAGGCGACGCAAGCACTGAGCAGGTACGACCGGGTTCAGCAGGAGCCCGGCCCGCAGTAAGGAGCCCCGTCCGGCCAGGCGTCCGGCATGCCGGCCGGTCCGCAGGCCCAGCAGGTGTCGGCCGGTCCGCAGGTCCAGGTGCAGCACCTGGCCTTGGGCGATGTCGCCAAGCCCTGTCAGGGCCGCCACGGCCGTCGGCAACTCACCCACGTCAGCGAATCCGGTGACGCCCTCCGGCCAGGGTCTGCCGGAAAGTGCGTGCATCGGCGGGCGTGCCGCAGTTCTCCTGGGGAGTCCCAGATCGTGCACCCCTTGCAGGACGAGGAGTGGGGTGTGCGGCGGTTCTTCGTCCGCGACCCAAACGGACGGGTGATCAATGTGCTGAGCCACCGCTGACACCGGCCTCGCGCTGCTGGTGAAGGCGTTGGTCACAGCCACTCGTTGAGGACTGCGACCAGCGCCGTCGCCGTGTGGCGGAGGGCGAGTTCGCATGCCGTCCCGGTTCAGGAGCCAAAGGCCGTGAACGACGGCGGCGACTTGACGGCACTCAACCGACGGGTCCACGGCATAGAGGTGTTGACGCCCACGGTCCAGCCACCGGCAGCACGGCATGGTTGCGACAATTCACTACGCTGGGTGGCGGCGGACGAGCCAGGAGTTCCCATACCGAACGGATCTGCCTGGTCCGGGGCATGCTCGGTTGTCCGACTCTCCACTGTTCGGGACACCGCAGTGGGTCCGACGCGAACGCGCACTGTGATCCCAGGAATCGGCAGTGAGGCCGGGATTCTGTGCGCAGAGGCAGACTGATCACGGGGGGGAACCAGCCTGCCCCTGCGGCGGCGCACGCATACCTTCCCCCGGAGGATGGGCGCCACGACCCCGCCCGGGGTCACTCCTCTCCCAGCGTGCCGTGCGTTGGGAGTGTCACGGGTGGTCGGAGATGGTTGCAGGCTCAACACCTTCGTGAATGCGGGCACGTACTGAGGCCACAAGTCGGTCACGAACGACACACACAGCGCACCACTGCCGGACAGGGCCTCCCCCGTCGTGCCGGCTGCCGACGCCGGTGTGACTGACGGCGGTCAGCCCTGGCGCGGGTGCGGCTTGAGTACGGCGAACACCGCCTGACCCGGGTCGGCCAGCCAGGCGATGCGCCCGACGTCCGGCACGTCCGCGGCAGGCATGAGCACCGCCCCGCCGTTTCCCTGCACCGCGGCGACGGTGGCGTCCGCGTCGGCCACGGCGAAGTACGGCACCCAGCGCGCCTCCTCCTGCTCACCCTGGAGCGGAGCCACGCCGCCGAAGGACCCTTCCTGCTGATCGCCGTCCTTGATGCTGAGGACCCAGTACGTCATGCCGGGCGCCTGCATCTCCTGGGAGCGCCAGCCGAACAGCCCGTTGTAGAAGCGGATCGCCGCCTCCGGGTCGCCGACGTGCAGCTCCACCCACACCAGCGTGTTGTCCTCGGACGCCATCCCCAGACCGTTCTCGGACTGCAACACGGCGAACTGCGCGCCTTGAGGATCGGTGAACTGAGCCAGCAGGCCCTCGCCCACGCTCATGGGCTCAACGCGCACGCGGCCACCGCCGGCGACTACGGCACGGGCGGTGGCCTCGATGTCATCGCTTTTGAAGTACGTCGTCCAGGCCGACCTCGCCCCCTCCTCAGTCAGCGGCCCGAGCGCGGCGACGGTCTTCCCGTCCTTCTGGAAGAGCCCGTAACCCCCCGCCTCAGGCCCGGCGGACACGAACTGCCACCCGAAGACGGCGCCGTAGAAGGCGGCGGCCGCGTCCGTTTCCGGGCTGCCGAGGTCCAGCCAGAGAGGTGACCCGGTGCGGAAATCAGTGCCAAGCATGCGTTTCCTCCTACCAGTCCAGTGCGAAGACCCCGCCACCATGACGCCCCGGTGCACAGGACTTGGGCCAGCGGTCCCGATGGCCCGCAGGTTTCACCCGGGCTGGGCAAGAACAGGCCGGACGGGGGCGTGAGGACTCACGCAAGGGGGCCCGGAGAATCTACGCAGGAGCGCCACACCGGCTGCACACAGCCTTTCGAAAGCCTCGTTAGCGTGACTGACCGCTCGATCCCACATGCGAACGTGACCAGGCCGTGGCCCCGGTGGGCCGACGGCGCAAGCAAGCCAGGAAGACCGCAAATGGACTACTGCTCCTCGTGTCGTCGACATCTCAACGGCGCCCTGGTGTGTCCCGGGTGCGGCGCCTACGCCCCGGACATCGCTCCGGCCGCCGCCGACACTCTCACCCCGGCCCCGGGCGCCGCCTCACCGATGACCGGCGACGTGTCCGGCACCACGAATGCCGGCGAGTCCAAGGCCCCCGGCATCTGGGACGACGGCCCCCTGCGTGGCGAAGCAGAGCTCGAGGTCGGAAGCGCGGCCCCGTCCTCCGACGTCGAGGGCCTGCCGCGCGCGCGGCAGGGACGGGCGGCACGGCGTCGCCGGCTGGCTCGCTGGAAGAAGAGCAAGCGTCGGGCCGTGGTCGCGACCGCCGTCGCACTCGTGGGAGGCGGTCTGACCATCGCCTCGATGGACCGGCACTCCACCGACCGGGCGCAGGCGGCCACCGCGCCGGAGGACCGGAGCATGACTACGGCGGAGAAGCAGACGCCTGAGCGCACTCATCCGGCGTCGACACCGCCCACCACTCACCGGTCGTCACACACCACTGCCAAGGCGCCGCCGCCGGCGACCAACGGCCCGCGGCAGCAGTCCCTCGCCGCCTCACCCCGCACGGCTCCGCCGGTCGCCCGGCCGGACGCCGCCGATCGTCCCCGTGTGGCTGCGACGTCGGCCTCGCAGCCGCAGACCACCGCCCCGTCCTCGGGCGACACCACCTCGGACCGCACCGGTACGGCGGCGGAGCAGCCCTCGGCGCCCGCAGCCTCCGACGGCACGAGCTCCAACACGCCCCAGACCAAGCCCGCACCGGCATCGACGTCACCGACGGAGGTCTGCCTGCTCGTGGTGTGTCTGGGCTGACTGTGCTCAGCACCCGGCCATGGCGGGCTCGGTGAAAGCAGCACCGAGCGCGGGAGCCGTACGGCGGTCCTTGAGCATGGGACCCGGCCGGTGGAGGGGAGAGGAGGCGGCCCCGTGAGCCCCCGCTATGAAGTCGTGCTGCGTCGAACCGGCCGATAGTGGGCCGTCGATGTCCCCAGCCTCGCCCTGCACACCCAGTGCCGCACCCTGGAGGGGGCGGAGGACGTGGCGCGCGGCCTCGTCGCCGAAGCCGTCGATGCCCCACCGGGCGCGATCGTCCTGGACATGATGGTGCCCGAACTGGCGCCGACGCTCGGCTCGATAGCAGAAGCGCGGCCCCGTCGTGCGGCAGCGCTCGCCGCCGAACAGCAGGCGATCACCGTCGCCGTCCACGAGCTCGTGGCCAACCTGCGTCTGAGCCAGGGTGACGCCGGCCGCCTGCTCGGCATGTCTGCGAGCGCGGTGGCCCCCTTCACACCACCGCGCGGCTCAGTGACCACCGCCAAGGTCGCGTCCCGCGACGGGGTGTGGGGATGCGGAGTTCGCGACTCCGCAATCGCCGCGATGAGCATCGCCGTCCGGACGGAGTTGTCCGGGCCGGGGTCGCTGTCCAGATGGGGAGACGGTGCATGCGGCCGACAGCGCTACTAAGGTCAGGCCCGATGCCGGCTCTGGTTGCCTCTGGGTCGGCGGAGCCGGTCGGTCTGGTGGGTGACGTCGTCGACGCGCGTGGCGAGGTCGGGGTGGCCGGAAGCCAGATACGCGTGCGTGGCCGTCAGGGGGCTGATGAGGGCGGCTACGTCGTTGTCGGCCAGGGCGGCGGTGAGTTCGGCGAGTGAGGGGTGGGCGGCTGTGGGGAGGTCGGTGAGCGCGGTGATCTGGCCGGCGAGCTGACGCAGGTCCCCGGCGTTGGCGCGGGCCCAGGCGGTGACCGTGCGGTCGGCGGCGCGGCTGTCGCGGGTGGCCCGTACCCGCTGCTCGCCCGTCGACCCTGGACTTCCGGGACGTACGCGCAGGTAGCGGCGCTCGGCCGCCTGGCGGCTGGAGACGCCGAGGGGGCGGGCGAGGTCGGCCCAGCTGGCCCCCGCCTCCCGGGCCGCCTCGATCAGGCCCGGTTCCCAGTCGGCGAGTTGATCGCGCACCTCGCGGAGCAGCAGGAGTGCGGCGAGTGCCTCCTGTGAGCCGGCCTGTTCGGGCTCGGGGCGCTCCTCGCCGCCCGCGACCTGAGCGGTGCGCAGGGTGTCGTGGATCGTGTTCAGCGCCGCGGCGGCAGCCAGGAAGGACGGTGGGGTGAGGCCGCGGGCGCGTGGGGTGGGCTGATCGTCAACGGTCATGGGTTCTCCTTCTCCCGCCGATACCTTCGTCGTCGTATCGATGACTTCCTAGTTGTCATCGCTTGGATGACATGTTACAACGATGGCAGATGAGCGCATTGGCAGCACAAAGTGCCTGACCTGAACGCTGGAGGTGTTTCACGATGTTGATGCGCACCGACCCCTTCCGTGAGTTCGACCGGCTCACCCAGCAGCTCCTGAACACGACCGGCACCTGGTCGCGGCCGTCGGCGATGCCGATGGACGCCTACCGGGAGGGCGAGGAGTACGTGCTCGCCTTCGACCTGCCCGGCGTCTCCGCGGACACGATCGACATCGACGTCGAGCGGAACATGCTGACCGTCAAGGCCGAGCGACGGCCCGTCTCCAAGGCCGACGACGTGCAGATGGAGCTGTCCGAGCGGCCTCTGGGTGCCTTCTCCCGCCAGGTCGTACTGGCCGACACTCTGGACACCGAGCACATCAAGGCGGACTACGACGCGGGCGTGCTGACCCTGCGTGTCCCGATCGCCGAGCGCGCCAAGCCCCGCAAGATCGCCATCGGTGGCGGCTCCGCGCGCAAGGAGATCAGCGGCTGAGTCCCCTCCCAGCCGCGCCGGAGGACGGGGCGGCCTCCCCCGCACCGCCCCGTCCTCCACTCGCCGCCGCACACGCACAGGAGCAGCAACGATGACCATGCGATGGGAAGCTTTCCTGGACCAGGTCAAGGAACGCGGAGACTACGCGACCACCGAGGAAGCCGCGCGGGTGGCCCGCACGGTGCTGGCGTTGCTGGGCGCGCACCTGGTGGGCGAGGTGCGGGCGGAACTGGCCGCCCGGCTGCCAGACGATCTGGCCCTCGTCCTGCTCAATCCGCTCCAGGCGCACGAGCCACTCTCCCCGGAGCGGTTCGTGCGGGCCACCGCGGCATGGATCGAGGGAGCCACGGAGCAGACCGCGGCCTGGGACGTGAGCGCCGTGCTCAGCGTCGCCGCGGATGCGGCGGGTGACGAGCTCACCGGCCGCATCCTGCTCCAGCTCCCGGTGGGCTACGACCTGCTGTTCGGCCACCCGCAGCGCGTCCGGCCCGCGGGCGGCGACACCCCTTTCCCCGACCCCGGGTGACACCGGTGTCACGACCACTTCAGACGAGAAAGGCAACCGCGTCACCATGATTTCCCAGCAGCAGCCGTGCCGGTCCATCGCGGGCATGACGTTCGAGCAGATGCTGGAGAGAGTGCGCTACGAAGGCGCATATGCCACCCGCGCACAGGCCGAGGAGGCCGTACGCGGCGTGCTGGCCGCCTTCGGGCGCCAGGTCACGGGGGATGAGCGCGTGGAGCTCGCGGCCAGGCTGCCGCACGAGGCCGCCGTCACCTTCACCTCCGAGATCCCCGCCACCGAACCCTTCACCGGCTGGGGTTTCGTCAAGGATCTGGCCGCCCGCACCGGCGGCTCGCCGGCCACCACCCGCTGGGACGCCGGGACCGTCCTACGCGTCGTGGCCCAGCTCGCCGGCGAAGATCTCCTCAGCCGCGTCCTCGCCCAACTCCCCTCCGGCTACGCCCTGCTGTTCGGGCGTGCCGAACTCACCCCGGCAGCCTGACTGAGGGAGGCCGCGCATCAGCCCTGCATGGCGGCCTCCGTCTCAAGCACCGATTCAGGACGGATACGGGGGAAGCTGCCGTCATCCTCGCCCGCCCAGCATGATCTTCCACACCCGCGTCGCCACCTGGAGGCTGAGCCGGGTGTCCACGTCCGCGAGGTCGCGGTCGCCGATCTCGCGGATGCGCTGGAGCCGGTAGCGCAGGGTGCTGCGGTGGACGGTCAGCGCGGTGGCGGTCTCGTCGTAGTTGCCCCCGCAGTCGAAGTACTGCGAGAGCGTCTCCACCAGCTGCGTGCCGTGCTCTGTGTCGTAGTCGATGAGCCTGCCGAGCCATTCCCGAACGAACACCTCGAGTTCGCGGCGGTCGCTCCCGGGTCCGAGGATCCGGTACAGGCCGAGGTCGTCGAAGAACGTCGCCCCGTCCCGCTCGCGCGATTGCCGGCGCACCTCCAGCGCACGCAGCGCCTCCTGATAGCCGGGCGGAATGCTTGCGGGAGACTCGCAGCGGCGGCTCACCCCGATCGCCCCGGCGCGGGTCCCGAGCTCGCGGGCCAGCGCCGCGTGCAGGGCGTCGCCGTTCGGTTTCACCTCGGTCAGCAGCACCACGCGGCCGCCGCGACGCGTCGCCAGGGCCCGAACCCCCACCGCCGCCGCCGCTCGTTCGACGGCCTGGGTGAAGGCGTCGTCCGCTGCCCTGCCCGGCCAGTTCACCACGATGACGTGGTGCGCCTGGTGCAGGTCGTGCCCGACCGCCTCGGATCTGGCGTAGGCGCTTGCCTCGTCCGTACCTTCCAGCAGGTCGTCGACCAGTTGGCGGCGCAACCGCAGCTCTGCTTCGGCGAGATTGTGCAGATGGGTCAGCTCCAGGGCGAGCGACCGCACGGCGTGCTCCAGGGCGAACAGGGTGCGCGCGTCCGCCGTCCCGTCCGGGTCGACGACGGCGAGCAGGCCGAGGACCTCGCCGCGGGGACGGGCCAGAGCGATCAGCCGGTCCTTGACTCTGACCGGCCCGGGGCCGATGGCAGCCTGCCGCAGCATCTCCTGTTGACGCTCCGCCGGTGGTGCCGGGTAGGAGTCGGGCCGGCCCGGACCGGCCCAGGAGCGGAGGTTTCCGAACCGGTCCTCTGCCACTACCGGCAGACCCGTGAGGTCGTGCAGGGCGTGGGTGATGGCGTCCTCGCCGCCGCCCTGGGCAGCGACGTCGGCGAGGGTCTCGTGCACGATCCGCTGTTGGTGCAGCTCGGACCGCAGGGAGTCAAGCTGCTGACTCGTGGTGGCGCGCTCACCCCGCAGCCGGTCCAGTTCCCGGGCATTGTCGTGCTCCCGGTGCTGCGCGGCCGCAAGAGACAGGGCCGCAGCGGTGAGCCGCATCAGCCTGGTGATCAGGAGTTGGTCCTGCTCCCCGGGCCGCAGCCGGGAGGAGACCACGAGGTAGCCGAGCAGGCGGCCGAACCCGCGCAGGCCGAACGCCCAGCCCCAGAGCTGCTTGGGGAAGGCGACCGGACCGTCGGCCTCGGCCAGCTCCCGCACCTGCCGGTCGACCGCCTCGCCTCCCTCGGACTCACGCGCGGACACCCGGGACACCCGGACAATCCCGTCGCCGGTCACCAAGTAGCCCGCCTCCAAGCGGTACGGACCGAGGGCGCCGACGTGGGCCATGGCCATACGGAGGATCTCGCTGCCGTCCGTGCTGCGGAACAGGGGATCGGACAGCGCCAGCAGCCCGTGCGGATCCGACTCCCCCGGCAGCTCGTGGGGCTCGTGCCGCTCGCTCTCCGAGCGGAGCGCACCGCCGGTCGAAGGGTCCGACTCCCGTCGGGAGGGGTGACGGACAGACGCCTGTTTCCTACGGCCGGCCATGAGATCACTCCGTTCTCACCGGCGCCGGAGAAGCGGTCGAGCGAGGCCTGCGTACCCCGCCGAGGCTAGTCCATCCGGCGGGGGCTCGCCTCAGCTCTCTCGTCCTCCCAGGACGACAGGACGGGCCGCGTTTCGACCTGCCGGGCGCAGGCACGACGCCCTTCCACGTCGCCACTCTGGGCCTGTGGGCATCGCTGGGTGAACCGGTCGCAGAAGGGACTGACCCCATGAACGAGCAGACCCGCAGGACCGTCGTCTCCCACCCGTCCTATCAGGAAGCCGAGCGCGCCGTCGACCATCTCTCCGACCAGGGGTTCCCGGTGGAGAGGGTGGCCATCGTCGGCCAGGACGTGCAGCTCGTCGAACAGGTGATTGGACGCATGGGGTACGGCGAGGCCGCGCTGCACGGCGCGGCGAGCGGCGCCCTGCCCGGCGCGCTCATCGGCTGGATCTTCGGGCTGCTGAACTGGCTGGACCCGGTCGTCTCCGGCCTCGTCCTCGCCCTGTACGGGCTGATCTTCGGTGCGGTCGTGGGCGCCGTGTTCGGGCTGCTGCTGCACGCGGCGCAGGGCGGCCGCCGGGACTTCGCCTCCGTCCGCTCCCTGCAGCCCAGCCGCTACGACGTCGTGGCGGACGAGGAGGTCGCCGACGAGGCGGTCCGGCTGCTCGCCGGGCTGGACGGCACGACAGCCGCCGACCGCAAGACCGAGCCGTGGAAGAGAGGTCGTCCACAGAGCGGATCCGCCACCACCTGAACGAGCACGGACAACCGGGCCAATGAACCGTGTGGCGAACGACGCCGACGGAGGCCGGCCCGCGCCGCGGAAGGAGTTCCCCTCATGGCCAAGGCAGTCGGAATCGACCTGGGCACCACGAACTCGGTGATCGCCGTCTGGGAGGGCGGTGAGCCCTCGGTCGTGCCCAACAGCGAGGGCAACCGCACGACTCCGTCCGTGGTGGCCTTCACCGACACCGGTGAGCGCCTGGTGGGTCAGCTGGCCCGGCGCCAGGCGATCCTCAACCCCAAGGGCACCATCTACTCGGCCAAACGGTTCATCGGCCGACGCTTCGACGAGATCTCCGAGGAGGCCAAGGCGGTCGGATACGACGTCGTCGAGGGCGACGGCGGCGCCGCCCGCTTCAACGTGCGCGACAAGCTCTACGCGCCGGAGGAGATCAGCGCCCAGGTGCTGCGCAAACTGGCCGACGACGCCTCCAAGCAACTGGGGGAAAAGGTCACGGAGGCGGTCATCACGGTGCCCGCCTACTTCAACGACGCCCAGCGCACCGCCACCAGGGACGCCGGACGGATCGCCGGTCTGGAAGTGCTGCGGATCATCAACGAGCCGACCGCGGCCGCCCTCGCGTACGGCATGGACAAGAAGGAGCACGAGACGGTGCTCGTCTTCGACCTGGGCGGCGGCACCTTCGACGTGAGCATCCTGGACGTCGGGGACGGCGTGGTCGAGGTGCGGTCCACCGCCGGTGACAGCCATCTGGGCGGCGACGACTTCGACCGCCGTCTGGTGGACCACCTCGCGGACGGCTTCCAGAAGGACAACGGCATCGACCTGCGCAAGGACCCGCAGGCGCTGCAACGTCTGTTCGAGGCGGCCGAGAAGGCCAAGACCGAGCTCAGTTCGGTGACCCAGACGCAGGTCAGCCTGCCGTTCATCACCGCCGACGCGTCCGGGCCCAAGCATCTGACCACCACGATCATGCGGTCCACGTTCGAGCAGATCACCGGCGACCTGGTCGAGCGCTGCCTGGGCCCGGTGGAGCAGGCCATGGGCGACGCGAAGGTCGGCGAGAACGACATCGACGAGGTCATCCTCGTCGGCGGTTCCACGCGCATCCCCGCCGTCCAGGCGCTGGTGCGGCGATTGACCGGCGGCAAGGACCCGAACATGAGCGTCAATCCCGACGAGGTCGTGGCCATGGGTGCCGCGATCCAGGCGGGGGTCCTCAAGGGCGAGGTCAAGGACGTCCTGCTGCTGGACGTGACCCCGCTGTCGCTCGGAGTCGAGACGCGTGGCGGCGTCATGACGAAGATCATCGAGCGGAACACCACCATCCCGGTGCGCCGTACCGAGACCTTCAGTACGGCCGCGGACAACCAGCCGGCCGTCGATGTCGTCGTTCTCCAGGGCGAGCGCGAACTGGCCGCCGACAACCGGGTCCTGGGTCGCTTCCAGCTCACCGACATCCGCCAGGCCCCGCGCGGCGAGCCGCAGATCGAGGTCACCTTCGACATCGACGCGAACGGCATCCTCAACGTCACCGCCCGGGACCGGGACACCGGCAAGGAGCAGGGCATCACCATCAGCGAGAGCTCCAACCTCGACCGCAGCGAGGTCGAGCGCATGGTCCAGGAGGCCGAGCGCAACCAGAACCAGGACCAGGCGCTGCGCGAGGCGGTCGACGCCCGCAACGAACTGGACGCGATCGCCTACCAGGTCGAGAAGCGACTGGGCGAGCTGGGTGATTCCGCCCCCGCGCACGAGAAGGCCCGTGCCGAGATGCTGGTGACCGAGGCCCGCGAGGCCGTCAAGAACGAGGCCGGCGTGGACAAGGTCCGGCCTCTGGCCTCCGAACTCCAGCAGGTCTTCGCGGGACTGGCGGCGCACCAGGCCGGAGCCGCCGCGGGCGGCCCGTCGGGCGCGGCATCATCGGACGGTTCCGGGCAGGGCAACGCCGAGCCGGGCGGCGCCGGTGGTGACGACGACGTGATCGACGCCGAGTTCGACAAGGGTTGAGGTGCCCGCCATGCCGATTCACCCCCAGGTTCCAGACCCGCCGCCGGAAGGCGCCGTACAGCCGCCGCGCGGCGACCTTCCCCCGCCCGGTCCGCCGTCCGAGGAGACCGCACCGGGCCCGGACGCGGCCACCGGTCCCGCCGCACCCGACGACGAGTACGCGGAGGCGCTGAAGGACCTGGAGGACCGCTGGCGCCGCGCCCTGGCCGACCTGGACAACCTGCGCAAACGCCATGCCAGGGAGCTGGAGCGGGAGCGCGCTGCCGAACGGGCGCGCACAGCCGCGGCGTTCCTTCAGGTCATCGACAACCTCGAACTCGCCCTGAGCCACGCGGCCGCAGAACCGGGAGCGATCGTCGAGGGCGTCCGGGCCGTGCGTGACCAGGCCGTGGACGTCCTCGAACGCCTCGGCTACCCACGCGACGCCGAGACAGGTGTGGCCTTCGACCCCACCCGCCACGAGGTCGTCGGTGTCGTCCAGGAGCCCGGTGTGGAACCGAACACCGTGGTCCAGGTCGTCCGCCCCGGCTATGGGGAGGCCGACCGGCAGCTGCGGCCCGCCGCCGTGACCGTGGCGAAGCGGGAGTGAGCGGCGATGGCACGCGACTTCTACGAGGCGCTCGGCGTCTCTCGCAACGCCGACCGGGACGAGATCCAGCGGGCCTACCGCACCCTGGCCCGCAAATACCACCCCGACGTCAACAAGGACCCCGGTGCGGAGGACCGGTTCAAGGAGATAAACGAGGCGTTCAGCGTGCTGTCCGACCCGGAGCAGCGGGCCCGCTACGACCGGTTCGGCGAGGACTTCCGGAAGGTCCCCGAGGACTGGGAGGAGCGGGTCGGTGCCGGTGCGGGAGGCGGCGGCTTCCGCTGGTCCTCCGGGACGGGTGGTCCGCGCGTCCGGTACGGCAGCACCGGCTTCGGCGACGAAGGCGTCGAGGGTGCCGAAGGCGTCGATTTCGAGGACCTGTTCGGCTCACTCTTCGGCGGTGCCGGGCGGATGCGCGTCCCAGGAGCCGACCAGGAGGCCGAACTGCCGCTCACCGTCGAGGAGGCGTACCGCGGCGGCCGCCGGTCCGTCACCCTCGCCGGGCCTTCCGGGCAGCGGCGCTACGACGTCGACGTGCCGCCCGGGACCACGGACGGGCAGCGTATCCGGCTCGCGGGCGAGGGCGGCCGCGGCAGTGGCGACGCCCCCGCAGGAGACCTGTATCTGCGGGTGCGGATCCAGCCGCACCCCCGGTTCCGCCTCGACGGCCGGGACGTCCACGTCCAGCTTCCGGTCACCCCCTGGGAGGCCGCGCTGGGCGCGACCGTGCCCGTGCCGACCCCGAGTGGCGCCACGGCGAAGGTGACCGTGCCCGCGGGGTCCTCCAGCGGCCGACGGCTGCGGCTGCGCGGCGAGGGCATGCCGGGCCAGCGCGGCGTGAACGGCGACCTGTACGCCGAGCTCCGCGTCATGGTGCCACCGCAACTCGGTGACCGGGAGCGCGAGTTGTTCGAGGAACTCGCCGCCGTCTCCTCGTACGACCCCAGGAGGACCCGATGAGCGACCGACCGGCAAGGACACACCGGCCGCCGGAGCGGACGGCGCCGGTGGCAGCACGCGTGCAGTACGCGATCGTGCCCGTGCCCAGGCTCTCCCTGGACACCGTGGCCCGTCGCTCGGGCCTGCATCCCGATCTGGTCCGCCGGTTCGTGGCCCTCGGGCTGGTGGACGCCGACCACGACGCCTCCGGACAGCTGACGTTCGCCGCCACGGCACCGGCCGACCTGGCCCGCGTCCAGCGACTGCGTAGCGGGCTGTGCCTCAACTACGCGTCCCTCGGGCTGGTGCTGGACCTGCTGGACCGCATCAGTCTGCTCGAAGCCGCCCTGCGCCGCACCGGCACGAGGAGTGATCTACCGCCATGGACATGAACCGCCTGACCCAGAGGTCCCAGGAAGCGCTGCAGGAGGCGCAGACCGCCGCCATCGGCATGGGGCAGACCGAGGTCGACGGCGAACACCTGCTGCTCGCCCTCCTCGACCAGGAGGACGGCCTGGTCCCGCGGCTGGTGCAGCAGGCGGGCACCGAGCCGAAGGTACTGCGCGCCGCCGTACGCGAAGAGCTGTCCCGCCGGCCCAGGGTGACCGGTCCCGGAGCGGTCCCCGGGCAGGTCTTCGTCACCCAGCGTCTGTCCCGCCTGCTGGATGCCGCCGAGCGGGAGGCCAAACGCCTCAAGGACGAGTACGTGTCCGTCGAGCACCTGCTGCTCGCGCTGGCCGAGGAGGGTTCCGCGACCGCCGCGGGGCGCCTGCTCAAGGAGCACGGTGTGACCCGTGACTCCTTCCTGGGCGCTCTGACCCAGATACGCGGCAACCAGCGCGTCACCTCCGCCAACCCCGAAGTGGCGTACGAGGCCCTGGAGAAGTACGGCCGCGACCTGGTCGCCGAGGCCCGGCAGGGCAAGCTCGACCCGGTCATCGGGCGGGACTCCGAGATCCGCCGCGTCACCCAGATCCTCAGCCGCAAGTCCAAGAACAACCCCGTCCTCATCGGCGACCCCGGTGTCGGCAAGACCGCCATCGTCGAGGGCCTCGCCCAGCGCATCGTGCGCGGCGACGTACCCGAAGGACTGCGCGACAAGACGGTGTTCGCCCTCGACATGGGATCGCTGGTGGCCGGCGCCAAGTACCGCGGCGAGTTCGAGGAACGCCTCAAGGCCGTACTGAGCGAGGTCAAGGCCGCCGAGGGACGCATCCTGCTCTTCGTCGACGAACTGCACACCGTCGTCGGCGCGGGCGCCGCCGAGGGCGCCATGGACGCCGGCAACATGCTCAAGCCCATGCTGGCGCGCGGCGAACTGCACATGATCGGCGCGACCACGCTGGACGAGTACCGGCAGCACATCGAGAAGGACGCCGCGCTGGAACGCCGCTTCCAGCAGGTGCTGGTCGACGAGCCGAGCGTGGAGGACACCATCTCGATCCTGCGCGGTCTGCGCGAGCGCCTGGAGGTCTTCCACGGCGTCAAGATCCAGGACACGGCGCTGGTCGCGGCGGCGACCCTGTCGCACCGCTACATCACCGACCGCTTCCTGCCCGACAAGGCCATCGACCTCGTCGACGAGGCGTGCGCCCGGCTGCGTACCGAGATCGACTCCATGCCCGCCGAACTCGACGAGATCACCCGCCGGGTGACCCGCCTGGAGATCGAGGAGGCGGCCCTGTCCAAGGAGACCGACCCGGCCAGCAGGACCCGCCTGGAGGAACTGCGCAAGGAACTGGCCGACCTGCGGGCCGAGGCCGACGCCAAGCACGCCCAGTGGGAGGCCGAACGGCAGGCGATCCGCCGCGTGCAGGACCTGCGCCAGGAACTGGAACAGGTCCGCATCGAGGCGGACGAGGCCGAGCGCGCCTACGACCTCAACCGCGCCGCAGAACTCCGCTACGGCCGCCTGCGGGACCTGGAGCGCCGGCTGGCCGCCGAAGAGGAGCAACTGACCGCCAAACAGGGCCAGAACCGGCTGCTGCGGGAAGTCGTCACCGAGGACGAGATCGCCGAGATCGTGGCCGCCTGGACCGGCATCCCCGTCGCCCGCCTCCAGGAGGGCGAGCGGGAGAAGCTGCTGCGCCTGGACGAGATCCTGCGGGAGCGGGTCATCGGCCAGGACGAGGCGGTCAAACTGGTGGCCGACGCCATCATCCGGGCCCGTTCCGGCATCCGCGACCCCCGCCGGCCCATCGGATCCTTCATCTTCCTCGGCCCCACCGGCGTCGGAAAGACCGAACTGGCCAAGACCCTCGCCCGGTCCCTGTTCGACTCCGAGGACAACATGGTCCGCCTCGACATGAGCGAGTACCAGGAGCGTCACACCGTCAGCCGTCTGATGGGGGCGCCCCCCGGATACGTCGGCTACGAGGAGGGCGGTCAGCTCACCGAGGCCGTGCGCCGCAAGCCGTACTCCGTGGTGCTGTTCGACGAGATCGAGAAGGCGCACACCGATGTCTTCAACACCCTCCTGCAGATCCTCGACGACGGCCGCATCACGGACGCCCAGGGCCGCACCGTCGACTTCCGCAACACCGTGATCATCATGACCTCCAACATCGGCTCGCAGCACCTCCTCGACGGCGCCACCGCCGAGGGCGAGATCAAACCGGACGCCAGGGCCATGGTGATGGGCGAACTGCGCGGCCATTTCCGTCCGGAGTTCCTCAACCGTGTCGACGACATCGTGCTGTTCAAGCCGCTGGGCGAGACCCAGATCGAGCGGATCGTGGAGCTGCAGTTCGAAGAACTGCGCAGCAGGCTCGCCGAGCGCCGTATCACCGTCGAACTCACCGACGCAGCCCGGGAGTTCATCGCCCACCAGGGCTACGACCCGGTCTACGGGGCGCGCCCGCTGCGCCGCTACATCTCCCATGAGGTCGAAACGCTCGTCGGCAGGGCCCTGTTGCGCGGCGACGTCCAGGACGGCGCCAACGTCCGGGTGGACGCCCAGCAGCACGAACTCGTCGTCACCTACGACCGGCCCGAGGGCGGCGAGGAGGCGAGGGCGGCATGAGCACCCTGCACGCGACGACCGTCACCTGCCCGCACTGCGGCCGCGGCAACCGGGTGCCCGCTGCCGCCGAAGGCCGGCCCAAGTGCGGCAACTGCAAGCAGCCACTGCCCTGGGTCGTGGACGCGGGCGACGACGACTTCGCCGAGGTCGTCGAGGAAGCCACCGTCCCCGTCGTGGTCGACCTGTGGGCGACCTGGTGCGGCCCCTGCCGCATGGTCAGCCCGGCACTGGAGAAGGTCGCCGGCGACCTCGCCGGCCGGATCAAGCTGGCCAAGGTCGACATCGACAAGAACCCCCGGCTTTCGCAGCGGTTCGAGGTCCAGGCCGTACCGACACTGCTGGTCCTCGACCGGGGGGAGACCGTCGCCCGGCAGGCGGGAGCCGCGCCCGCACCCGCCCTGCGCCAGTGGGTCGAACAGTCCCTCACAGGCCGGCAACCGGCCCCGGGAGGATGATCCCGATGACCGTACGTACCGACCCCCACCTCGCCCTGGTACGCCCCGTCAGGCCGCGCACCCTCGACGGATGCGAGGAATGCCTGCGGCTCGGCTCCCCGTGGGTCCACCTCAGGCTCTGCCTGACCTGTGGGCACGTCGGCTGCTGCGATTCCTCACCGCATCGGCACGCGCGCCTTCACGCCGCTGCCGACGGCCACCCGATCGTGGCGTCGATGGAACCCGGCGAGGAATGGCGGTGGTGCTTCGTCCACGAGGCGTTCGTCTGATGTCCGGCAACGACGCGCGGCCGCGCGAAGACCCGGCCCCGGCAGAGCCGGAGGAAGTCGTGCCCTTCGAGACCCCGGACGTCTACGGCGCCTACCCGCGGCTGTCGGACGACCAGATGGCCCACCTGGCAGAACACGGCGACCGGCGTCGCGTGCACCCGGGCGACGTGCTGATCCGGGAGGGCGAGCGCTGCGAGACGTTCTTCGTCGTCCTCGGCGGCTCCGTCGCGATCGTCGAGGGCTACGGCACACCCGACGAACATGTGCTCCGCGTCCACGGCCCCGGCCGCTTCCTCGGCGAACTCGGCCTGCTGCACGGGCAGGTGGCCTTCTACACCGCAGTCGCCAGGGAAGCGGGAGAAGCCCTCGTCCTCCCCGTGGACCAGCTGCGCCGCCTGGTCACCCGGGACCCCGTCCTGGGCGACCTCGTGCTGCGCGCCTGCCTGGGCCGCCGCGCCCTGCTCGTGGGGCAGGGCGCCGGATTCCGCATCATCGGTTCGCGCTACTCCCCCGACACCCGGCGGCTGCGGGAGTTCGCCGCCCGGAACCGGCTGCCCCATCGCTGGGTCGACCTGGAGACGGACGAGGAGGCCGAGGCGCTGCTCCGCCGCTTCGGCGTTCCGCCGGACGAAACCCCCCTGGTCATCTGGCGCGACACCACCCTGCTGCGCAATCCCAGCAACGCCGAACTCGCCCGGCTGATCGGTCTGCCCCAGCTGCCGGCGTCGAACGACCGCAGCGACCTGCTCGTCGTCGGCTCCGGGCCGGCCGGCCTCGCGGCAGCGGTGCACGCCGCCTCAGAGGGCCTGGACACCACCGTCGTGGAGGCGATCGCCACCGGCGGCCAGGCGGGGACGTCGTCCCGCATCGACAACTGCTTCGGCTTCCCCTCCGGCATCTCCGGCGCCGAACTCACCGAACGCGGAGTGCTCCAGGCCAGCAAGTTCGGCGCCAGGATCAGCGTCCCCGCGGAGGCCACCCGGCTCGAACCGCGCGACGGCCACTACGCCGTGGCCTTCGCCGACGGCAGCGAGATCACCGCCCGCACCGTCGTCCTGGCCACCGGCGCCCGCTACCGCAGGCTCACCGTCCCCGGCATCGAACACCTGGAAGGGACGAGCGTCCACTACTCGGCCACGGTGTACGAGGCCCAGCAGTGCCGCACCGACCCCGTCGCCGTGGTCGGCGGTGGCAACTCCGCGGGCCAGGCCGCGCTCTTCCTCGCCGGGTACGCGCCCAAGGTCCACCTGCTGGTGCGCGGGGCCGACCTCGGCTCCCACATGTCCCGCTATCTGATCGACCAGATCGAACGACATCCGCGGGTGGAGGCGCTGTTGCACACCGAGGTCACCGCAGTCACCGGCGCACAGGTCCTGGAGATGGTCGACGTGGCGGACAGCCGTACGGGGCAGCAGCGCCGTCTCGCCGTCCGGGCCCTGTTCGTCTTCACCGGCGCGGACCCCAACACGGACTGGCTGTCCGGCGCCCTCGCGCTCGACGACCGTGGCTTCGTACTCACCGGAGCCGAGGCCCAGGCCTGCTCGGTCCCCGGGGTGTGGGACGGCCAGGACCGCGACTGCCTGACCCTGGAGACCAGCCTGCCCGGCGTCTTCGCAGCCGGCGACGTCCGCGGTGGCTCGGTGAAACGGGTCGCATCGGCGGTCGGTGAGGGCGCGATGGCCGTCCACTTCGTACACCGGCACCTGGGGCACACCCCTACGCCCGGCAGCACCGGCGACTCTCCCCGAACCCGCCCCAAGGAGTCCGCATGGCTCTCATGACCCATGACGGGCGATGAGATCACACCAGGAACAGGAGGCAATGGCGATGACGACCCCCGTTCGACGCCACCCCGGCGGCCGACTCCAGGAGCGGCCCGTCGGCTGGGCACGCAACCCCCTGGCTGAGTTCGACGAGCTGCTCAACAGCATGAGCGGACTGCTCGAATCGACGGTGGGCAGCGCGGCTCCCGTGACCGCGTGGACCCCGTCCGCGGACGTCACGGAATCCGATGACGCCTTCCATGTCGAGATCGAACTCCCCGGCGTCAAGGCCAAGGACATCAACATCGAGGCCAACGGCCAGGAGCTGGTGGTCACCGGAGAGATCAAGGAGAAGGAACGCAAGGGCGTTCTGCGCCGCAGCACGCGCCGCACCGGCTCGTTCGAGTACCGACTGCAGCTGCCCGGAGAAGTGGACACCGACAAGATCACAGCCGAGATGAAGGATGGCGTACTCACCGTCGCCGTCCCCAAGGCCGAGGTCGCCAAGCCGCGCCACATCGAGATCAACGAACGCGGCGGGAGCAGCGGCTGAGGCTTCCCGGACCCGACCGGTGCCGGGCAAGTGTCCGGCACCGCGGCGGAGCGATACCGCGGGCGCCCCGAGGTTGGCATCCGTTTACGAAGGTGAGGCCGTGAACGACAGCGCACACCCCCTCAGTGCGCCGGATGCCCTGCGGCACGCTCCGTACCGGCCCTCTTCGCCCGCCTGGCGAAAGCGAGTTCGGACATCCTGCCGCGGGATGCGCAGGACCAGTCGCTGCCCGCGGAGATCCGGCGGGCGGCACCCAAGCGGAAGCGGCCGGTCAGCGACCGCGCGACCCGCCGCCGGGAACAGAAGCGCTCCGGGCCCCGAAGTCATGGCCCCGGCGCCCGCCCCGGCAGCCCCGACAGACCGTCCCCACAAAACCGGTTCCCTGGAGGGAACGGAGAGAAGCGGAGGCGACGATGAAATACGACGAGTTCCTCGCCCGGGTACGGGAACGCGGGGAGTACCCCGAGCAGGACGAAGCCGTCAAGGTCACCGGGGAGGTCCTGAGCGTGCTGGCGGGGCGGATCAGCCCCGGGGAGGTCGACGACCTCGCCTCGCAGCTCCCCGGGCCGCTCGGGCAGGTCCTGACCAGCGCCAAGCGGCAGCAGGCCGAAAGCTACGGAATCGAGGAGTTCTACCGCCGGGTTGCGGAGCGCACCGGCGCACGGCCCCGTACCGCCCTGTGGGATGCCAGCGCTGTGCTGACCACCGTCGCCGACGCCGTCTCCGGCGGCGAGCTCAACCAGGTCATCAGCCAACTCCCCTCCGGTTACGCCGTCCTGTTCGGCAAGGTCGACCTCTCCGACTGAGCCCCTTCACCCAGCTGTTGAGCGGCGTAAGGCAGTTGTGGAGCATGATGTGCCCATCCCTCGCACGGTTCACAGGCGCAGGAGGTTGCTGTATGCAGCAATCGTCCCGTCGTGGTCAGGATCCGCTGAAGTTCCAGGAACGCACACCAAGATGGTGGCGACCACCGCGAGCGCCGCCGTCTTCCAGCCCCACGGCAACACTTCTCGGTCGGCCACTGCGCGCCCGCGTCGTCCTCGCGCCCGAACTCGACGTCGCGCACGGTGCGGGGCTGAGCTGGGCACCAACGATCCGCACGGTGTCCGACGAGGTGCAGGCCGGCGGGCTGCCGGCCCGTCCGATGGTCGCCCGCCCGCACCCACCCCCGCGCTTCACCACAGGAAAGTTGGCGGCGCTCGCCAGGGTGAGCGTACGGCGATGCGGGCGAGGTGAGCGTGAGCGAAGTCGCCCATCGCCGGGGGTTCGGCCACCTGGGCCGCTTCTCGGCGCCTCCACCTCTTCGGCCGGACGCACAGCAGCGGCCGGCCCAGCACTACCCCGCCGGGCCGGCCGCCGTGCCGGCCCGGACCTTGGCCGTACCGAAAGCGCACCGCTGAGACAGGTCAAAGAGTCGTCTCCACGGAGCGGAGAACCCGTACCACCTGGGTCCGGAGGAGGCGGCCGGGGTACTCGGCCGGGAACGCCCCATGTGAATGGAGCACCGCGGAGAAGGAGGCGGCGATGAGCCCCGCCCGGTCTTCCCATCCTCCCCGCTGGAACGTCCTGGTCCTCGACGCCGGGTCCTCCAGTCTGCACATCACCCTCTTCTCGGCCGACGGCACCCGGATCGCGGGCAGGGACTCGTCCGGGCCGCCCGGTCCCGAGTCCGCCGGGAACCTGCGGGACTTCCTGGCCACCGTGCCCCCGCCCACCGCCGTGGGACACCGTCTCGTCCACGGCGGGCCGCGTCTGACACACCACACGGTGATCGACGGACGCGTCCGCCAACTGCTGGAAGACGTCAGGAACCTGGCGCCGCTGCACCTGCCGCCCGCTCTCGCCGTGGTGGACACGGCTCGCGAGCTGCTGCCGGACGTGCCCCACGTGGCGTGCTTCGACACCGCGTTCCACCGCGACCTGCCGGCCGCCGCCCGTGAGTACGCCGTGCCGGAGCGGTGGCGTACCGAGCTCGGCATACGTCGCTACGGCTTCCACGGGCTGTCCTATGCATGGTGCCTGGAACGGACCGCCGAGGTGCTGGACCGTCCTGCCGACGGTCTCCAGGCCGTGCTCGTCCATCTGGGCGGCGGCTGCTCCGCGTGCGCCGTTCGCGACGGCCGGAGCATGGACACCACCATGGGCCTCACCCCGCTGGAGGGCCTCGTGATGAGCCGCCGCAGCGGCAGCGTCGACCCCGGAGCCCTGCTGTGGCTGCAGCACCACCACGGCCTGACCGCTCTTGAGTTGGAGGAGGGTCTCCACCGGCGGTCCGGTCTTCTCGGGCTCTCCGGCACGTCCGGGGACACCCGGGACCTGGTGCGGGCGCGCGAGCGGGGGGACGCCGCCGCCGAGGCGGCGCTCGCCGTGTTCGTGCACAGTTGCCGGCGCGGCATCGCCGCCATGGCGGCCTCACTGGACCGCGTCGACGTGCTGGTCTTCACCGGCGAGATCGGCGAGGACCAGCCCGAGGTACGCGAGGAGGTGTGCGCGGGGCTCCGAGTCCTGGGCGTACGTGCCGGTCTGGCCGTTCCCCCGCTGGAGGAACTGTTCGAGGACGGCGTACGCAGGATCGACGGCCCGGGCGCGGGCGTGCCCGTGGTCGTCGCCGCGACCGGTGAGACACAGCAGATCGCCGTCGAGACCCGGCGCGTCCTCGAGTCGACGGACGTGTGGTCCGGGGGCGTCGGACAACTCGGCACGTGAGCACAGCAACGAGTTGCATTCCGTGAGTCGTTGCCCGGTGCGCGATCGGCCGAGTGGTCACTCGCTCTCAGCGTTCAAGTGAGTGGGTCCGACACTCTGCAAGCGATCAACAAGGAGAGATCCTGGCGCTGGTGGTCAAGCTGTGCGGCGGCGAGGAACCGTCGGCTCGCGCCCTCGGAGCCCAGGGTGCGGTCGAGTCCCGACCGCTCGATGTACGCGTCGCGAGCCCACCGAAATCCGTGCCGGTCGCCGGACTCATGCCGAAGAAGCGGTTGAAGGAGATCGGAGAACGGGTCGTCCCCGAAAGCCGGGCCGAGGAGCGTAGTGCGCTTCGGCGACCGGGGGTACCCGGCCTTCGACTGCCCGCCCTTGTTCGCACGTCAGGGCAGCCTCCGACCGCAGAGAGAACGGAGGCGAGGTACGGATGAGCGAAACCGACGAGGCTCGGCGACTGATCCTGGTCGCCGACCCCGGCCTGCCCTCGGACATCGTCCGGAGCGTGTGTCCCGAGCTGGCCGATCGGCTGGACCGGGAACTGGCCACGCGCATCACTTGGCACATCGACACGGTGACCATTCCGCTGGTGCCCGAGGAGCAGGCCGGCGTCGACGACATCGCCGACGTCATCGACGCCCAGCTTGAGGACAAGCACTGGGACATCGGCATCTTCCTCACCGACCTGCCCCGCCGCGCACGCCTCGACGCGGTCAGCGCCGAGATCGATGCCTCCCACCGGGTCGCCCTGGTCTCCCTTCCCGCGCTGGGCTTCCGGCGGCTCCGGCCACGGGTGAAGGCGGCGGTCGTGGGCGTCACCGGCCGCCTGCTGACCGAGGCGGCGGAGCCTCACGACAAGCTCGCGGGCAACGGCCACTGGGACGAGGCGCCGGGCCACGATGCCGGACCGGACCGCTGGATCGTCCCCGGTCTGCGCGGACACATCCGCCTGATCGGGGGCATGGTGCGAGCCAACCGTCCCTGGCAGCTGTTCACCAGTCTCTCCCGCGCGCTGGCAGGTGTCTTCGCCACCGCCGCCATCAGCTTCTTCAACAGCACCACCTGGCAGGTCGCCCTCAGAGCCGGCGTCTGGCAGCAGATTCTGATCACCGTGTTGTCCACGGTCGCTCTCACCGTCTGGATCATCGTGGACCACGGGCTCTGGGAGCGGCCCGGCGACCGCGTGCCCGGCCATCACAGCGCCCGGTATCCGTACAACCTGATCACGTTCATCACCATCGCGCTGGGTGTGATCTCGCTGTACGCGGTGCTCTATCTGACCCTGGCCGCCCTGTCCTTCCTCATCCTCGGCCCCACCGCGTTCGGCCGGATCGCAGGACAACCGACCGGCCCGGCCGACCACTTCTGGCTGGCCTGGTTCATCGCCTCCGTCGCGATCGTCGGCGGCGCGTTCGGAACCGGCCTCGAAGCGGACGAGGCCGTACGCAACGCCGCCTACGGCCGTCGGCACCGGGACCGACAGCGCCAGATGACCGAGGGACGATCCGCCCGACGATGACTCGCGCCGCACGGCAGCAACGGACCGGGCGATCAGACAGCACAGCCCGCGCATGTGAACCGCTCCGGGTCTGATGGAGTCACGGGCCTGTCCAGAGTCGGGCAGCGCCCCCTGCGGCCGGGTGCGGTGCAGGATCAACCGGGAGGAGACGGCGCCCAGCACATCCCGTGCCTCGTGCGGGCCGGCCACCACGCGGATCCACAGCGATGGCCGGCCTGGGCACCCGCCCTCTTCGCCGCCCTGTTTTCGTCCGGCGGTACGCGTACCGTCCGGCCCGAGCGGGCGCAGACGGCCTCGAACTCCGTTGCTCTTCGTCTCCACCGCCGAACTCCTGGTCCACCAGCTCGTCGCCGAACCCGACCCGGTCGATACCGCTCGACTGGAGAACGAGCTGGTCGCCATGCTCACGCGCTACCTGACGACCCCATAAGGGTCACCGTTCGCACGCGATCGCGAAGTTTGGGCCGGCCTCAGGTGGTGAGGCGCCCGGGATGCACGAGCGACTTCTCACAGCCGAACCTCAGGAAAGACCCGCGGTCGAGCGCCCCAAGGAGCGGGACGCCTTCTTCGACAATGCCAAGTACCTGGCGATCGTGCTGGTCGCGGTGGGGCATGCGTGGGAACCGTTGCGGGACGGGAGCCGGACGGTCTCTGCGCTGTATCTGCTGGTGTACGCCTTTCACATGCCGGCGTTCATCGTCGTGTCCGGGTACTTCTCGCGGAACTTCGACGCGAGCCCCGCGCGGTTGAGGCGACTGGTCACCGGGCTCGTCGTGCCGTACGTCGTGTTCGAGACGGCGTACACCTTCTTCACCCGGTGGACGGACCAGGTGCCGGACCGGCCGGTGAGCCTGCTGGATCCGCTCTATCTGACGTGGTTCCTGGTGGCGCTGTTCGTGTGGCGGCTGACCACTCCGCTGTGGCGGCGGATGCGTCATCCGGTACCGATCGCGCTCGCCGTGGCGATGCTCGCGACCCTCACGCCGTCCATCGGCGACGACCTCGACCTGCAGCGTGTCCTGCAGTTCCTGCCGTACTTCGTGCTGGGTCTGTCCCTGCGGCCGGAGCACTTCCGGCTGGTACGGCGGCGCGCGGCGCGGGTGGTGGCGGTGCCGGTGTTCGCCGCCGCGCTCGTGGCGGCTTACTGGGCCGTGCCCCGGATGAGCGGCGCCTGGTTCTATCACCGGGACAGCGCCCGGGAGCTGGGCGGGCCCGCCTGGTCGGGGCCGGTGATGACGCTGGTCGCTTTCGGGTGCTCGCTGGTCCTCGTCGGGTGCTTCTTCGCCCTGGTGCCGGGGCGCCGGACCTGGTTCACGGTGCTGGGCGCGGGGACCCTGTACGGCTATCTGCTGCACGGATTCCTCGTCCAGGGCGCCCGGTTCTGGAGCTGGTACGGGCCCGCCTGGGTCCACGGGCCGGCCGGGGTGGGCGTCGTCGCCCTCGTCGCCGGAGCCGTGGTGACCGTGCTGTGCACTCCGCCCGTCCGGCGCGCCCTGCGGTGCGTGGTGGAGCCGGACATGCGGTGGGCGTTTCGGAAGGACGCCGTCCCCGTTACCCGCACGGCCGTGTGACAAGATGCTTCGGTCATGCCCCACCAGAAAGGGACGATTCCCATGTCCAGGGTCGAGCTGACCACCAACTTCGGCCGTATCGTCCTCGAGCTGGCCGACGCCGAGGCACCCAAGACCGTCGAGAACTTCCTGACGTACGTCGGCAACGGGCACTACGACGGCACGATCTTCCACCGCGTGATCAACGATTTCATGGTCCAGGGTGGTGGCTTCACCCCGGACATGGTGCAGAAGCCCACGCTCGCGCCGGTCCAGAACGAGGCCGACAACGGTCTGAAGAACACCGCGTACACCGTGGCGATGGCGCGCACCAGCGACCCTCACTCGGCGACCGCCCAGTTCTTCGTCAACGTCTCGGACAACGAGTTCCTGAACTTCACGGCCAAGAGCCCGAACGGCTGGGGCTACACCGTGTTCGGCAAGGTCGTCGAGGGCCAGGACGTCGTCGACCAGATCAAGGGCGTGCGGACCGGCAGCAGCCGCGGTCACGGTGACGTGCCGACGCAGCCGGTGATCATCGAGTCCGCCAAGGTCGTCGGCTGAGTCGACTGACCAGAGGCACCCGAGACCGGCGGGGCCTGCGCAGTGCCGACAGCAGTGCGCAGGTCACGCGGTCCGTTTGCGGGCGGTCGTCTTCTTGGCCGTGCTCTTCTTGGCGGTGCTCTTCTTCGCGGCCGTGGTCTTCTTCGCCGACGCCGTCTTCTTCGTCCCCTGTGACGACTTCGCCGTGGTCTTCTTGGCGGCCGCCGTCTTCTTCGCCGTCGACTTCTTCCCGCCGGTCTGCTTCGGCGCCGCCCGCGCCGCCCGCGCCGACTTGCGCTGGGGCAGCCGTGTGACCTCCGCCGGTTCCTCGCCGCGGGACTCCTTCGCGTCCTGCACGCTCTTCTCCAGCGCGGCCATCAGGTCGAGGACCTTGCCGCCACGGGCCTGCTCGGGAGCCTCCGGCGGCGCCTCGCCCGCGGCCTTCGCGGCGACGACCTCCTCCAGGGCCTCGCGGTACTCGTCGTGGAGTTCGTCGAGGTCGATCTCGCCGAGGGTGTCCATCAGCGCATCGGCGAGGTCGAGTTCCTTGTCGCTGATCGTGACCTTGGTGTCGGGGGCGAGGCCCTCGGGGGCACGGACCTCGTCGGGCCACAGCAGCCCGTGCAGGGCGATGGCGTCCTCCACCACCCGGAGCATCCCGAGCCGCTCCCGCCCCCGCAGCGCGAACTTGGCGATGGCCACCTTGTTGCTGCGCTTGAGCGCTTCCCTCAGCAGGGTGTACGGCTTGGCCGCCGGGACGCCGCCGGCCTGGAGGTAGTAGGCGGCGTCCATCTGGAGCGGGTCGATCCGCTCGCCTGGGACGAAGGCCACGATCTCGATCGTCTTCGCCGTGGGGAGCGGCAGATGGGCCAGGTCCTCGTCGGTGATCGGGATGATCGTGCCGTCCGCGTCCTCGTAGCCCTTGGCGATCTCCGACTGGGTGACCTCGCGGTCCTCCAGTTCGCAGACCTTGCGGTAGCGGATGCGGCCGCCGTCCTCGGTGTGGATCTGGCGAAACGAGATCGAGTGGCTCTCGGTGGCGTTCACCAACTTGATCGGAATGCTGACCAGGCCGAACGAGATGGCGCCGTTCCATATGGATCGCACGTGCAGCACCCTTTCGGTGTTTTTACGCCGTTACTCCATATTTTGCGTGAGATTCTCATCGTATGACGCCGATCACAGTGGTGGAGGGGCGACGGCTCGCGCTCAGCAATCTGGAGAAGGTGCTGTATCCGGCCGGCGGTTTCACCAAGGGCGAGGTGCTGCACTACTACGCCACGACGGCCGACGTGCTGCTCCCCCATCTGCGTGACCGCGCCGTCTCCTTCCTGCGCTATCCGGACGGCCCCGAGGGCCAGGTGTTCTTCACCAAGAACGTTCCGCCGGGTACGCCCGACTGGGTCACCACCGCCGAGGTGCCGCGCTCCGAGGGGCCGGCCCGGATGGTGCTGGTGCAGGACCTCGCGAGCCTGATGTGGGCCGCGAACCTGGTCACCGAGTTCCACACCCACCAGTGGCTGATCGACGACCCCGACGAGGCCGACCGGCTGGTCTTCGACCTGGACCCCGGCGCGCCGGCGACGATCGTCGAGTGCTGCGAGGTGGCCCTCTGGCTGCGCGACCGACTGGCGGCGGACGGTATCGAGGCGTACCCGAAGACCGCCGGGTCGAAGGGGCTGCATCTGCTGGCGGCGGTTCGGGGGGCGTCGTCGGACCGGGTGTCGGAGTACGCCAAGCAGCTCGCCCTGGAGGCGGAGCGGGCGATGCCCCGGCTGGCCCTCCACCGGATGACCCGCAGTCTGCGGCCCGGAAAGGTCTTCGTCGACTGGAGCCAGAACGCCGCCCGCAAGACCACGGCCACCCCCTACACCCTGCGGGCCCGGAGCCGGCCGCTGGTGTCGGCACCGGTGACGTGGACGGAGGTCGAGGAGTGCGGCGTTCCGGACCAACTGGCCTTCGACGCGAAGGACATGGGACCGCGCATCCAGGACTACGGCGACCTGCTGGCTCCGCTCCTGCACGGTGACCGGGCGACACGGCTGCCGTGAGCCAGCCGGCCGGGCCAGGTCCGGTTGTCGGGCGGCTGCGGCCCGGTGGGGGCTGATCGCGCAGTTCCCCGCGCCCCTTAAAAGCAGCTGGGTGCACGCACCGCAAGCCGCGTACGGCGCGAAGGGGACGGGGTGGGGGGTGTCCGCCCGCAGCGGCCGGCGTCCGTTATCCAGCACATCTGAGCCAACAGCACCCGCCGGACCGAGGACGGACACCCCCCACCCCGTCCCCGACCCACCACACACCCGCACGCGCTACACAAACCCCCACCGGACCCGCACAGGCCGCCGCAGGCATATAAGGGGCGCGGGGAACTGCGCAAAACGCCCGCCCCCACCCACCCCGCACAGGCCGCCGCAGGCACCCCGCGTCAGACCTTCGCCCACGTATGCCGGTCCCGCGCCATCGCGTGCAGGGCCTCCACGTCCGCCGGCTTCAGCACCCCGCCCAGCCGGGCGAGGCCTTCGAGATCCGTGTCCCCGAGGACACGGACCTCGCGGGGCGGGAGGGTGACCGAGACGTTCGCGGGGGCGACGAGGGCCAGTACCGGGTGGACCTCGGCCGTCAGGGCGTAGGAGGCGCGGTCGGCGTCGGCGCGGACGCGGCGCAGCAGCGGCTGTGGGTCGCGGCGGCCGAACGCGACCATCGGGTCGGCGACCGTGACCCGCTGCTTGCGGGCGTACAGCGCGTGCACGGCGAACAGCCCGCCGGGGCCGATCACCAGATGGTGGACGCGGTCGCCGCCGGGCAGCGGGACGGAGTGCAGGGTGTGCCAGCCCGCGCCGTCCAGGCGGTCCAGGGCCTCGCCGACGATCTGCTCGGCCTCCAGCGCGCGGCGGCGGGGGTCGCGGCGCATCCGGTGCGCGGGCCCGGGGTCCCGGTCCAGGGCGATCTGGAGGGCCTCGCCGGGCCGGTTGGGCGCAAGGTCGTCGTCCGGGTGGAGGGAGAGCCGGGCCAGTTCGGCGGGCGTCGGCACCGGTGGCGGACCCACGGCCACCGGGCCGGTCAGGAACGGGCCGAGAACGGTGAGCACGTCCTCCCTGCGGTCCTCGCTCAACAGATTGATCCGGGCCGCCTCACGGTCGTACCAGGCGATGTTCCTGCCATCCGTGAGGCAGACGTACAGCCGCTCCTGACCATGGCGCCAGGTCGGTACGACGCGCAGTCCGCTCATGCACCATCACCCCACTGACCATGGGAACAGGCGGGGTGCTGCGCAGGCAAGAAGCCGGATACCTTTGGGGTGAGTTGCAGGGCTTGGCGCAGGGGCTTGGGGAGGCGCTGTTGCGGACCCGTAGGAAGCAACCCGATGTACCGGCTCCGGACCGGGCGTGGGACGAGATCGTGCCCGGGCTGTGGATGGGCGGGCATGAGTTCCAGGGCCTTTCCGGGCAACGGGAGTTCGTCGTCGTACGGGACGAGTTCGATGTCGTGCAGACGCTGTTGCGGCTGCCGGGACACGGTCCCGATCCCGGTGTCGAGCACCATGTGTGGCCGATTCCGGACGGCCCGCTGGACGGGACCCAGCTCGCGGGGGTGATACGCCTGGCGCGGGCCGCGAGCGAGGCACTGGACGAGGGCCGCAGGGTCCTCGTCCGCTGTTACCACGGCTACAACCGCTCGGGGCTGGTCGTGGCGCACGCCCTGGTCCGCCGGGGCCACGCGGCCGACGAGGCGATCCGGCTGATCCGGGACCGGCGCTCGCCGTGGGCGCTGCACAACGAGCTGTTCGTCGAGTACCTCCAGACCGGCCTCTCGACGGCCCGGCTGCTGGAGGAGCTGACCGAGTAGGTCTGCCTGGAGCTGCCGGAACACAAGAGCGACTTCCGTACGAATAATCTGTACGGGGCGGACGTACGCCCCCCGGTTCCGACCCCAGGAGCACAGTGCCCCCCGCCCGCCGCGCACGCCGTACGACCCGCGCCGTCGCCGCCGTCGCCCTGCTGCTGACGGCCACGGCGGGCTGCGGCGACGCGGGCGACCTGGTCGGCGCGGGCTCCACGCCGACCGCGATCAGCCCCGACCGGCTGTGGCCGCAGGTGACACCCGCCTCCAGCCCCGCTTTCACGATCGACGAGGTGGACACGGAGATCGTCAAGGGCGTCTCCGTACCCGGCGACGACATCCGCGCGGTGGACCCGGTCGCGGTCGTACGCGCCGAGATCAGGTCGAACCCCGGCGACTACTCCGCGGGCGGTTACGACCGCACCGCCCGGCTCATGGCCGAGTGCGCCAAGAGCGGCGCGGCCCGACAGGGATGCCCCGTCCTGCAGCCGTACTACCGCGACCTCACCGGCGACGGGCACGACGACCTGACGCTGGGCTTCCTCCAGCTGCCCGGCAACATCACCGCCGTACGCGTCTACACCGTCGAGAAGCACCGGCTCGTGCAGGTCATGCACTGGGAGGACGCGGTCAGCGGGGTCGAGCTCGCCGGACGGTCCGTCATCATCCGTTCGCCGTCCGAGGTGGCCGGATACGAGTACCGGCTCCAGTGGACCTGGGACCCGGAGCAGAAGGCGATGCTCCTCACCCACGACGAGATGCTCCGGTCGGGCAAGAGCACCCGTCTCCCCAGCGCCTCGGCGAGCTCGCGATGAGGCTCGTGCTCCCCCGGTGGTCCGGCACGCTCGCCGTGAAGGCCACCGTCTTCATCACCGTGATGTGCTGCGCCCTCGCCGCGCTGCTCGGTGTCCTCGTGCATGTCTCGGTGACCAACCAGACCGTCGGTGCGGCCCGTGACCTGGCGTTGAGCCGGCTGGAGGACGCGACCGAGGCGTACGAGGCCGGGGACACGCTGATGTGGGACGCCGGGGTGGATCCGCCGGACCTGCCCGGGTCGCTACGGGCGCTGGCGGTGGCCGGGGACCACGGCACGATGGTCGGCGAGCACCGCGGTCGCCCCACGATGTGGGCGGCGGGCCCGGTGGACGGGAACCGGGCGCTGGCCGTGGAGGTCGACTACTCGCAGGGCGCGCAAACGATCGAGGGGCTGGACCGGGCGATCCTGTGGTCGTCGGGGCTGGCGATCACGGCGACACTGCTGATGGGGGCGTTCGCGGTCACTCGGGTGACGACGCGGCTGCACACGACCGCTCGGGTGGCCCGGCGGATCAGCGCGGGCGACCTCGACGCACGGGTCGACGATCCCCGTACGAAGGATCCCTCGCGACCGCAGGACGAGGTGGCCGCGGTGGCCGGGGCGCTGGACTCCATGGCGGCGTCGCTGCAGGGGAAGCTGTTGAGCGAGCAGCGGTTCACGGCGGATGTGGCGCATGAGTTGCGGACGCCGTTGACGGGGCTGCACGCGGCGGCCGAGCTGTTGCCGCCGGGGCGGCCCACCGAGCTGGTGCGGGACCGGGTGGGGGCGTTGCGGACGCTGACGGAGGATCTGCTGGAGATCTCCCGGCTGGACACGGGGCGGGAGACCGTCGAGCTCGACACCGAGCGGCTTGCTGCGCTGGCTGAGCGGGTGGTGCGGGCGTCGGGGACGGACACCGAGGTCGTCGTGGTGCGGGATGTCGCCGTGGAGACGGATCGGCGGCGGCTGGAGCGGGTGCTGGGGAATCTGGTGGCCAACGCGCATCGGCATGGGCGCGGGCCGGTGTCTCTGACGGTCGACGGGACGGTGGTGACTGTTCGGGACCATGGGGAGGGGTTTCCGGGGTATCTCGTCGAGCATGGGCCGCAGCGGTTTCGTACGGAGGGCGGGGCTCGGGGGCATGGGCTGGGGCTCACCATTGCCGTGGGGCAGGCGGAGGTGCTGGGCGCTCGGCTTTCGTTCTCCAACGCGGCGGATGGTGGGGCGGTCGCGACGTTGGTGTTGCGGTAGTTGGTCGTCTTGCGGCCGGTGCGGGCTGGTCGCGCCCGCGCGGCGGAGCCGCATATTGATACAGCCCCGCGCCCCTTGGCAGCATCTCCTATGGCCCAGTTTGAAAGGCGGCCTCGGCACAGCCCTCCTAACGTAGCGAATAGTCAGGTTTGTACCCCGCTCACGGAGGTCTCCCCATGTCCCTGCGCTCTCGCTGCTCCATAGCCGTCGCCGTCGGCGCTCTCGCTGTCGCAACCCTCGCCACACCCGCCGTCGCCGACGAGGACTGGGGAGACTCCCATAGCGGATCGGGGAACCAGCAGGGCCAGGGCCAGGGTCAGGGCCAAGGCCAGAACCAGGGCCAGGGCCAGGGCCAGAGCCAGAGCCAGGGTCAGGGCCAAGGCCAGGGCCAGAGCCAGGGTCAAGGCCAGAGCCAGGGTCAAGGCCAGGGCCAGGGCCAGAGCCAGGGCCAGAGCCAGAGCCAGGGTCAGGGTCAAGGCCAGAGCCAGAACCAGGGTCAGGGCCAGAGCCAGAACCAGGGCCAGAGCCAGAACTCGCGGCTGTACAAGGGTGTCGTGACGGCGAGTTCGCTCGCACTGCGCAGCGCGCCCAACCGGGGCGGCCAGATCATCCGCTGGGCCGACCGGGGTGAGGTCGTCACGATCTTCTGCAAGACCAGAGGCGAGAACATCCAGGGCAACTCCAACTGGTACCTCCTCACGGACGGCACCTGGGCCTGGGGGTCGGCTCGGTACATCAGGGACATCGGGACCGCGCCACGCTGGTGCTGACATCCCGCGCCGGCTAGGCAGACATCCAGCCCTATTTGGGTAGGTTCCGGACATGACCAAGGCCGGAACCACCGTGGCCCCCGCGGACGCCCCCGCTCCCGCGGTACGCCTGCCCCGGCGCCGTGGCATCGAACTGGCCCTCATCGTCCTCGCCGTCCTGCTCTGCGTGTACGGCTACTGCGCTGTCGGCCTGGCCAAGAACGGCACCCTCCCGCCCGGCGCCGCCGGTTACGGCGCCGGGCTCGGCGTGCTCGCGCTCGTCGCGCACGGAGCGGTGCGTCTGAGGGCGCCGTGTGCCGATCCCCTCCTCCTGCCGATCGGCGTACTGCTCAACGGCCTCGGCCTCGTCCTGATCTACCGGCTCGACCTGGAGACACCCGGCGACCGCGCGGCCCCGGCCCAGCTGGTGTGGTCCACGGTCGGCGTGGCCCTGTTCATCGTGGTCGTACTGGCGCTGCGCGACCACCGTGTGCTCCAGCGGTACGCCTACGTGTGCGTGGCCGCCGCCCTGGCCCTGCTGATCCTTCCGATCCTCTTCCCCTCCGTGAACGGCGCCCGCATCTGGATCCGGATCGCCGGGTTCTCCATCCAGCCGGGCGAGTTCGCGAAGGTGCTCCTCGCGGTGTTCTTCGCCGCCTATCTGGCCGCCAACCGGAACGCGCTGGCATTCACGGGGCGGCGGTTCTGGGGACTGCAGCTGCCCACCGGGCGGGTCCTCGGCCCGCTCCTCGCCATCTGGCTGATCAGTGTCGGGGTGCTGGTCCTTGAGCGGGACCTCGGTACCTCACTGCTGTTCTTCGGCCTGTTCGTCGTCCTGCTCTACGTCGCCACCGGGCTCACCGGCTGGATCGCGCTGGGGCTGCTGCTGGCCGCGGTCGGTGCCTTCGCCGTGGGCTGGCTCGAACCGCACGTCCACGGCCGGGTGGAGGACTGGCTGCACCCGTTCGCGTCCATCCAGGCCGGCCAGGGACCCAACCAGCTCGCGCAGTCCCTGTTCGCCTTCGCGGCCGGCGGCATCCTCGGCACCGGGCTCGGCCTCGGCCACTCCATCCTGATCGGCTTCGCCGCCAAGTCGGACTTCATCCTGGCCACGGCAGGCGAGGAGCTGGGCCTGGCGGGCCTGTCCGCGATCTTCCTGCTGTACGGCCTGTTGGTGGAGCGCGGCTACCGGGCGGGCCTGGCCCTGCGCGACCCGTTCGGGCGGCTGCTCGCGGTCGGTCTCGCCTCGATCGTGGCGCTCCAGGTGTTCGTGATCGCGGGCGGGGTCGGCGGACTGATCCCGCTCACGGGCATGGCGATGCCGTTCCTCGCCCAGGGCGGCTCATCGGTCGTGACCAACTGGGCGATCGTGGCGCTGCTGATCCGGGTGAGCGACTCGGCCCGCGGCCAGTACGACCAGGAGGTGGCCGCGTGACGGCACAAGGACCCGGCATGACCCGTTACATCCGGCACGCCGCCTGTTTCTGCGCCCTGCTGCTGACGGCCCTGCTCGTCAACGCCACCCGCGTCCAGGTCCTCCAGGCCCGCGCCCACGACGAGAACCCGGCCAACCGCCGCGAGAACATCGCCCGTTACGGCCTGCGGCGCGGCGACATCCTGGTCGGCGGACTACCGGTCACCGGATCCCGGGACACCGGGGAGCAACTGCGCTACGAACGGACGTACACGGACGGGCCGTTGTACGCGCCGGTGACCGGTTTCGCCTCGCAGGAGTACGGCACGACCTTCCTGGAGCACGCCGAGGACGGGGTCCTGTCCGGCTCGGACCCGCTGCTGACGCCGTTCCCCCTGTGGAACGACTTCACGCGGCGGCGCAGTCCCGGCGGGGACGTCGTCACCACGCTCAACAGGGCCGCACAGAAGGCGGCTTACCAGGGGCTGGCCGGACGCAAGGGCGCGGTGGCGGCCGTGGAGCCGTCGACCGGGCGGGTCCTGGCACTGGTCTCCTCCCCGTCGTACGACCCGGCGATGCTGTCCGGGAACGACCCGAGTGTGGGCCGGTCCTGGGCGCGGCTCAACGACGACGTGGACAAGCCGATGCTCAACCGGGCGGTACGCCAGACCTATCCGCCGGGTTCGACGTTCAAGGTGGTCACCGCGGCGGCCGCGCTGGACGCGGGGGTGATCACGGACGTGGACGCGCCGACGGACTCACCGGCGCCGTACACCCTGCCGGGCACCCGGACCTCGCTCACCAACGAGTCGGACGGCTGCGAGGACCTCTCGCTGCGGGAGGCGTTCAGGTGGTCGTGCAACACGGTGTTCGCGAAGCTCGGGGTGAGGGTGGGGGTGGGTGACATGACGGCCACCGCGCACGCCTTCGGCTTCAACGACTACTCGCTGCGGATTCCCTTCTCGGTGGCCCGGTCCACCTTCGACCCGACCGTCGACAAGGCGCAGCTGGCCCTGTCGTCGATCGGGCAGTACAACACCCGCGCGACTCCCCTCCAGATGGCGATGGTCTCGGCGGCCGTCGCCAACGGCGGTCAGATCCGGACGCCGTACCTGGTGGAACGGACGACGACGGACGCCGGTGCCACCGTGGGGACCGCGGGCTCGCGTCCGGTGCGGCAGGCGATGCATCCGTCGACGGCCGTACGGCTGAAGGAGCTCATGGCCCAGGTGGTCACCGAGGGCACCGGCACCAATGCCGCCATCCCGGGCGCCGTGGTGGGCGGCAAGACCGGCACCGCGCAGCACGGAGTCGGCAACTCCGGGACGCCGTACGCCTGGTTCGTGTCCTGGGCGCAGGGCGAGCGGGACATGGAGCCGAGGGTCGCGGTGGCCGTGGTGGTGGAGGACGCGTCGGCGGAGCGGGGGGACATCACCGGAGGCGGGGTGGCGGCGCCGATCGCGCGGACGGTGATGGAGGCGGTACTCAACTCCAAGGAGTGAGACAGGGGTTGAGGCGAACGGGCGGCCGACCTAACGTTCGGTCCATGATGGAGACCACCGCGTACCAACTCGCCCAGGTGAACATCGGCCGACTCAGGGCCCGGCTGGACTCGGCCCAGTTGAAGGACTTCGTCGACAACCTCGATCCCGTGAACGCCGACGCGGACGCCGCCGACGGTTTCGTCTGGCGGCTGGAGGGCGAGTCGGGCGACGCGACGGATGTGGCCGTCTTCGGCGACGAGTGGCTGATCATCAACATGTCGGTGTGGCGTGACACCAACGCGTTGACGGCGTACATGTACCAGGGTCGGCACCGGGAGATGCTGGCCCGCCGCAGGGAGTTCTTCGAGCGGGTGCAGGAGGCGATGGTGGCCCTGTGGTGGGTCCCGGCGGGACACCGCCCCACGGTCGCCGAGGCGGAGTCCCGTCTGCTGCACCTGCGCACGAACGGGCCCACGCCGTACGCGTTCACACTGCGGACGCCGTACCCGCCGCAGGGAGCGGAGCCGGTCACGGCCCTGGAGATCCCGGACGACCTGGGCTGCCCCGCATAGTCGTCCGGCGCCGTCAGCCGATCGGCTTCCGCATCTCCGAGCGGATCTGGGCCGCCGTCGCCGCCGCCTTGTCCAGGTCGACCTCGGACGGATCCTGGGTCATCGTGGCACTCGCCAACTCGGCCACCGCGGCGCCCGTGTTGCCGTCGGCCCAGGCACAGATCGGGACCGTCACCTCCGTGCCGGACCGGCTCTGGGTGAGGACCTCGCAGGTGACGGTGGTTCCGTCGGCGCCGTCAGGGTGGAAGTCCTGCGCCGGTACGGCGATCTGGGCGGAGTCGCCCTTCGCCGCACCGTTCAGCAGGCTCTCCCGCGTCCGGTCGGGGTACTTGAACCGCCCGTACATGCCCGAGACCACCAGCGTGCCCTTGGTCTCGTCACCGCCCAGGCTGTACTGCGCGACGGCGGCCTTGAGGTCCTTGTAGCCCGAGGCACCTGCCGCCGCGTCCTCGATCGTCCGGGCGCCCTCGGAGTCGGAGAGGTCCTGGGCGAGTTCGTAGCGGCCGTCCAACAGCGTCTCGGGCAGGTCGAGGGTGTACTCGGCCTCCGGATAGCCGGCACCGCTCGCCTCCTGCACCCCGCGCATGACCGAGCCCGCCACGCCTAGCGCGACGAGCCCGCCCGCGATACCGAGGATCACCAAGAGCGGGCGCCTCTTCGAGGGCGGGGCGGCGGACGGCGGAACCCAGCCGTACGGCGGCTGTTGGGGGTACGGATTCCCGTACGGCGGCTGTTGCGGCTGCTGTTGCACGGGCGGTGGGCCGTACGGCTGCTGTTGACCGTAGGCCTGCTGCTGACCGTAGGCCTGGTGCTGACCGTACGGGCCGGGAGCGTAAGGACCCTGCGGAGGCTGCTGGTTGTAGGGGTTCTGCGGCCCGTACGGGCCTTGAGGCGTGGACACGTCAGTACGTTACTCCAGGTGAGCGGCCCCCGCCTCAATGGCCTCCGCCACCTCCGCCACCCGCTCCCGCTCCTCCGCCGCGAAGCGCTCCGCGTCCAGTTTCTCGGCGATCTCCTCGTCCTGGGCCATGAGGAGGTCGAGGTTGGAGTTGCCCATCCCGAAGACGCCCATGTCGACGTAGGCCTGCTGGAGGCGCTTGCCCCACAGGCCGATGTCCTTGACGCAGGGGACGATCCGGGAGAAGAGCAACTGGCGGAAGAGCGCGAGGAACTCGGACTGCTCGCTGTACTCCTCGGCCTCCGCCGTGGGGATGCCGAAGTTCTCCAGGACCTCGACCCCGCGCAGCCGGTCGCGCATCAGGTAGCAGCCCTCGATGACGAACTCCTCGCGTTCGCGCAGTTCGGCGTCGGAGAGCTGCTTGTAGTAGTCGCGCAGGGCCATCCGCCCGAAGGCCACATGGCGGGCCTCGTCCTGCATGACGTAGGCGAGTATCTGCTTCGGCAGGGGCTTGTCGGTGGTGTCGCGGATCATGCCGAACGCGGCCAGCGCGAGGCCCTCGATGAGGACCTGCATGCCGAGGTAGGGCATGTCCCAGCGGGAGTCCCTGAGCGTGTCGCCCAGCAGGGACTGGAGGTTGTCGTTGATCGGGTACAGCATCCCGATCTTCTCGTGGAGGAAACGGCCGTAGATCTCGGCGTGCCGGGCCTCGTCCATCACCTGGGTCGCCGAGTAGAGCTTGGCGTCGAGGTCGGGGACGGACTCCACGATCCGCGCTGCGCACACCATCGCGCCCTGCTCGCCGTGCAGGAACTGGCTGAACTGCCAGGAGGCGAGGTGCTTGCGGAGCTCGCCCTTGTCCTTCTCCGTGAACTTCGCCCAGTGCCTGGTGCCGTAGAGGGAGATGGACTCGTCGGGGGTGCCGAGGGGGTCGTACGGATCGACTTCGAGGCTCCAGTCGATGCGCTTCTGCCCGTCCCACTGCTTGTCCTTGCCCTTCTGGTAGAGGGCGAGCAGGCGTTCGCGGCCCTCGTCGTACTCCCAGCTGAAGCGGGCCTTGCCCGTCGCCGGTACCTGCCAGTGGGGGTCCCCGGGGTCGGTGGTGTACAGGTCGAATGTCGGCATGCTCCGCAGGCTGCCCCTTCGTAGACGCCGGGTCAACAAGTCGTGCGCAAGGGATTGACCGACTTGCTGACAAGCAGTCTCATAAGTGCCATGACGAGTCTGACAGAAGTCGACGCGCTCGAAGGGCTGCGTGACGCGCTCGGTCTGCTCAAGGACCGGGAGCAGGTGGCCCAGCGACTGCTCGACTCCTCCAGGAAGCACTCCTTCGACCCCGACGAGGAACTCGACTGGGACGCACCCTTCGACGAGGGCCTGTGGTTCTGGCCGCCGGAACTGGTGTCCTTGTACGACACCCCGATGTGGCGCCGGATGAGCGAGGAGCAGCGCCTGTCGCTCTCGCAGCACGAGGCCGCGGCCCTGGCCTCGCTGGGGATCTGGTTCGAGATCATCCTCATGCAGCTGCTGTGCCGTCATATCTACGACAAGGCGGCGACGAGCGCGCATGTGCGGTACGCGCTCACCGAGATCGAGGACGAGTGCCGGCACTCCAAGATGTTCGCGCGGCTGATCTCGCGGGGCGGGACGCCCTGGTACCCGGTGAGCCGGGCCCATCAGCAGCTGGGGCGGCTGTTCAAGACGATCTCCACGACGCCGGGTTCCTTCACGGCGACGCTGCTGGGTGAGGAGATCCTCGACTGGATGCAGCGGCTGACGTTCCCGGACGAGCGGGTGCAGCCGTTGATCCGGGGGGTGACGCGGATCCATGTGGTGGAGGAGGCGCGTCATGTGCGGTACGCCCGCGAGGAGCTGCGGCGCCAGATGGTCTCCGCTCCGCGGTGGTCGCAGGCGTTCACGCGGGTGACCTCGGGGGAGTTCGCGCGGGTGTTCTCCGTGGCCTTCGTGAATCCGGAGGTGTACACGAATGTGGGCCTTGACCGGCGGGAGGCGTTGGCACAGGTCCGCGCCAGCGGGCACCGGAGGGAGGTCATGCAGACCGGGGCCAAGAAGCTGACGGACTTCCTGGACGACATAGGGGTTCTTCGAGGTGTGGGGCGGCGATTGTGGCGGTCTTCGGGGCTGCTGGCTTGAGTTTCGGGTGACGGCCGGTGGGGGCTGGTCGCGCAGTTCCTCGCGCCCCTGGAGGTGTGGTTCAGTTGATCTGCTCAAGGGGCGCGGGACTGTTTCGATGTGCGGCTCCGCCGCGTGGGCGCGACCAGCCACGACCTACCCGCCGACGGCCGACTACCCTTCGAGGCATGACCCCATCCGCTCCCGCCTATCGCAGACTCGGCGTCGAGGAGCGACGCAGTCAGCTCCTCGAAGCCGCCCTCGGACTCTTCGCGCACCGCGCCCCCGAGGACGTCTCCTTCGACGACGTGGCGGAAGCGGCCGGAGTCTCCCGCCCCCTCGTCTACCGGTACTTCCCCGGCGGCAAGCAGCAGCTGTACGAGGCCGCCCTGCGTTCCGCCGCCGAAGAGCTCCAGAACTGCTTCGACGAGCCCCGGGAGGGCCCCCTCCTCACCCGGCTCTCCCGCGCCCTCGACCGCTACCTCGCCTTCGTCGACGAGCACGACGCCGGTTTCAGTGCCCTGCTCCAGGGCGGCAGCGTGGTCGAGACGTCCCGTACCACCGCCATCGTGGACGGCGTACGACGGGCCGCCGCCGAGCACATCCTCAACCACCTCGGCGTCAAAGAACCGGGCCTGCTGCTCCGTATGACCGTACGGATGTGGATCACGGCGGTGGAGGCGGCCTCCCTGATCTGGCTCGACGAGGGCAAGCAGCCCCCCATGGAGGAACTGCGCGACTGGCTGGTCGAGCAGTTCGTCGCCGTGCTCTCCGTGACCGCGAACCGCGACCCGCAGACCGCCGCGCTGGTCACAGCCCTCGCGGCGGATGGCTGAGACTGGTGCCGTGAAGAGCGAAGACACCCCCTTCGAGGGCGGCCCCATGGACGGCCGTGTGCTGCCCGTGCTGCTGGGACCTACGGGTCACCCACCGAAGACGTACCGCATCCCCGTACCGAACCCCGATGGGCCGCCGAGTGTGCTGGTGTACCGCCGGGTGCCGAGGGGGCACAGCAAGCTGGGGATCCAGAAGGGGTGGAAGTACGCGTACGAACCCGAGGGCAGGGCGGACAGCGGCCTGAAGTGGCCCTGGTCCAAGCCCGACAGGCGGGACGACACCGCGGTCGACACCGACGAGTGACGCGGTTGCGCCGAACCGCCCACACCCGGCGCGCGAAAACACCGGCGCCGCCTGATGCTCGCCGTGCGGACCAGAGGGGCTGATCCGCATGGGAGGTGATGACGTGTCAGGAAGGCTTCTGCGTCTGGTGTGTACGGCGGCGGTCGCGGCAGGTACGGCCCTCGCACCGCTGCCCGCGGCGGCCGTACCCGAGCCGGAGCCGCGTGAGCGTTCCGTGGCCGAGCTGCTGACGGATCTTCAGCGGCTGTACCGGGATGCCGAGGAGGCCACCGAGACCTACAACGCCACGGAGGAGAAGCTGAAGGAGAAGCGCGCCGAGGTGGCCCGCCTCGACGCCGAACTCTCCGAGGCCCGCCTCTCCCTGCACGACAGCCGGGGTGCGGCGGGGCGGCTGGCCCGGCAGCAGTACCAGAACGTCACGGACATCTCCCCGTACGTCCGCCTCCTGCTCGCCCGCGACCCCGATCACGCGCTCGACCAGGGCCGTGTGATCGGCCGGTTGGCGAGGGAGCGCGCCAAGACGATCGGTCGCATGACCGGCAACGAGCACCGCGCCGACGAACTCGCCCGCAAGGCCCGCAAGGCGCTCGACGACCAACTCACCCTCGCGGCCCGGCAGAAGAAGGCCCGGGACGGCGTACGGCAGCGGCTCGACGACGTGGAGGAACTCCTCACGTCCCTCACCGCCGAACAGCTCACCATGCTGGCCGAGTTCGAGGAGAAGGGGGTCGAGAAGGCGCAGGAGGAGCTGACGACGTCGGGTGCGCTCGGTGAGGACGAGCGGGAGCCGTCGCGGGAGGGCGTCAGGGCCCTGCGGTACGCCGAACGCCAACTCGGCAAGCCGTACGAATGGGGCGCGGAGGGCCCGAAGACGTACGACTGCTCGGGCCTGACCTCACAGGCCTGGGCCCACGCCGGCACCCCGATCCCGAGAACCAGTCAGGAGCAGTGGGCGCGGCTACCGAGGATCGAGTTGAAGGACCTGCGCCCGGGAGACCTGGTCCTCTACTTCCCGAAGGCCACCCATGTAGCGATCTACCTGGGCGAAGGCCGGGTGATCGAGGCCCCGAGAGCGGGCGAGAAGATCAAGGTGTCACCGATTGCGGTGCACCCTCTCCTCGGGGCCGTACGTCCGGATGAACGCGCCCCGGAAGGGCGGGCGGAACTGCGCGACCAGCGACGGACAACCCGCACCTTCAACGGCGACGATCAGCCGCCCGCCACCGAAGCCACATACGCCCCCGCCTTCTCCGGCTCATAGAAGAAGTTCTCGAAGTCCGCCGGGTCGTCGAAGCCGTTGGCGAACCGATCCGCCACCGGCTGCAACTGCCCTGCCGCACCGATGAGGTTGAGGATGTGCTCCGGCGGCGGCGCGAGCATCGCGTTCGTCCACTTGGTGACGTGCTGAGCCGTGCCCCAGTACCGCTCGAAGGTCCCCCGCATCCACTCCTCGTCGAACTCCTTGTCCTCCCGCTCAAGGATCGACGCGAGATACGAAGCCGCGCACTTGGACGCGGAGTTGGACCCCTGCCCGGTGATCGGGTCGTTGGCGACGACGACGTCGGCCACGCCCAGGACCAGTCCTCCACCGGGCAGGCGGCCTATCGGGTTGCGCACGGTGGGCGCATAGCGGCCGGACAGCACACCGCCCGCGTCGGTCAGTTCGACGCCCTTGGCCCGCGCGTACTCCCAGGGGAGGAACGTCTCCATGAGTTCCAGGGTCAGGGAGAGGTGCTCCCCCGGGTCCTTCACACCGCTGAAGGCGTCGAGCGGGCCGCCGGGTATGCCCTCCCAGAACAGGATGTCGGCGCGCCCGGAGGTCGTGAGCGTCGGCATGACGAAGAGTTCGCCGACGCCGGGGACGAGGTTGCAGCGGACGGCTTCCGTTCCCGGGTGCTCGGGGCGGGGGCCCAGACCGTGGACGTACGAGACGGCCAGGGCCCGCTGCGGCTCGCTGTACGGGGAGCGCTCCGGGTCCCTCGCGAACATGGACCCCAGCTCGCCCTTGCCCGCCGAGACCATCACGAGGTCGTACGTACGGGAGAAGTAGTCGAGGTCGCCGACGGCCGCGCCGTGGATGACGAGCTGGCCGCCGCGCTGCGCGAACGTCTCCATCCAGCCTGCCATCTTCACCCGCTGGTCGACCGACTGCGCGTACCCGTCGAGACGGCCCAGCCAGTCGATCGCGCGCTGCGAGGGGCCCGGGTCGAAGGAGCCGGGAGCCGCCACCGAGACGCCGAGTCCCTCGATCTTCGGGGCCTGGGACTCCCAGAAGTTCAGTCGGAGATCGCGCTCGTGCTGCAGTGCCGTGTGGAACATGCACTGCGTCGACATGACCCGGCCGGTGCGGATCTCGTCCGCGGTCCGGTTGGACATCAGGGTGACCTCGTACCCGTGCGACTGGAGGCCGAGGGCGAGCTGGAGTCCGGACTGGCCGGCTCCGACGACGAGTATCTTCCGCATACGGGTGCTGGCTCCTAAACGTGCACTACTCGGGGGTCTCGTCCAGCGCGTGGCCGACGAGGGACAGCAGGGTCTCGATCACCGAGATCTTCCGCCGCGCGTCCATGATCATGACGGGTATGCGCCGGGGGACCGAGAGCGCTTCCCGTACGTCCTCCGGCTCGAACCGCTCGCTGCCGTCGAAGTGGTTGACCGCGACGACGTACGGCAGTCCGCAGCTCTCGAAGTAGTCGAGGGCGGGGAAGGAGTCCTTGAGGCGGCGGGTGTCTGCCAGGACGACGGCGCCGATCGCCCCGCGCACCAGGTCGTCCCACATGAACCAGAACCGCTCCTGGCCCGGCGTGCCGAAGAGGTAGAGGACCAGGTCGTCGTCGAGCGTGATGCGGCCGTAGTCCATGGCCACGGTGGTGGTGACCTTCTCCGGGGTGCCGGTGAGGTCGTCGACCTGCTCGCTGGCCTCGGTCATCAGCGCCTCGGTCTGGAGGGGCTCGATCTCCGAGACGGTGCCCACGAGGGTAGTCTTGCCGACGCCGAAGCCGCCGGCCACGACTATCTTCGTGGCGATGGGGGCCCGGGTGCGGTCCGTCTGCCAGGACTTGAGGTTGTCGTCGGCGTCCTCGACTGCGATGTCTCTAAAGACGACGGAGTCCACTCAGCACCCTTTCCAGCAGAGCGCGGTCGGGACGGCCCGTGCCGTGACCGGTCCCGGTGCCGTACACACGGATCTTTCCCTGGTCCGCGAGGTCGCTGAGAAGCACCCGGACCACGCCGAGCGGCATCTTCAGCAGCGCGGCGATCTCGGCCACCGTGCGCATCCGGCGGCACAGTTCGACGATGGCCTGGAGCTCCGGCATGACCGACTTCAGCGATCCGTTGGTCAGCTCCTTGCGCTCCTCGGGGGCTTCGAGCGCCGCCACGAACGTCTCGACCAGGAGGACGTGACCGAAGCGGGTGCGGCCGCCGGTGAGCGAGTACGGCCTCACGCGCGCGGGTTTGCGGTCGCCGCCGCGGACGGGAAGGTCGGGCCGGTTCGTCATCGGTCGCTCCCCGTACCGTCGTTCTCCAGCGACTGGCGTAGCTCGCTGCGGAGTTCGGGGGTCAGCACGTGGCCGGCGCGGCCGACGAACAGGGCCATGTGGTACGCCACCACGCTCATGTCGCAGTCCGCGGAGCCGTGCACACCGAGCAGCGAACCGTCGCTGATCGACATCACGAACAGGCTGCCGTCGTCCATCGCGATCATGGTGTGCTTCGTGGCGCCGAAGTCCATGAGCTTCGCGGCGCCGAGGGTGAGGCTGCCGATGCCGGAGACGATGGTCGCGAGGTCGGCGGACGAGCCCCGCGGGCCGGAGGGCTTGGCCTCCCTGGCCTCGCGCGCCTGGGCGTTGGTCTCGGCGTCGGAGGAGAGCAGGAGCAGGCCGTCGGAGGAGACCACGGCGACGGACTGGACGCCGGGGACCTCCTCCACCAGGTTGGTGAGCAGGAAGTGGAGATTGCGGGCCTCACGACTCAGTCCGAAGGTACTGGGCGCGGTCAACTGCTTGCCTCCTCGACGGTGCCCCCCGTGGCTTCTTCGGATGCGGTGCGTTGTTCTGCGGCCGGGAGTCTGGTCTCGCCGGTCTGTTCCTTGATCTCCGCCTCTACGTCGCGGTGGCCGGCCTCCGCCCCCCGGCGAAAGCCGCCCAGCCTGCGGCGGAGGGCCTCGGCGTCCACGGAGGCGTTGCGTGGGCGGGGGACCGGGGCGGTGGGTGCGGTGATTTTGGGGGTTCGCTTGGGGAGGCCCTTGTCGGTGAGGGGCTCGTCGTCTGCGCGGGTGTGTTCCGTCTCGGCCTCGTCGGCGGCTGCGGGTTCGTGCGCCTCCGGCTCCTGCGGCACGGACTCCTTGTCCTCGTGTGCCGGTACCGGGGCCAGGAGCTCCATCGTCGTCTCGGCGGGAGCCTGCGCGGGAGTCTCCGGGGCCGGGTGGCCACCCGGGCTCGTCTCCGCGTCGCGTACGGCCTTCTCCGCCAGCGCCACCAGGCGGTCGCCGCCCTGCGAACGGCCGCTCAGGACGTTGGAGTTGACCTCCGCGTCCGCTCCGGGGAGCGAGAAGGAGTGGGTCGCGCCGGTCACCGGGGCGTCGGCGGTCGGTACGGCCGACGTGGGCGCGGCGGTGAGCAGGGGCTTGGGGAGGACCACCACCGCGGCCACGCCCCCCTGCTTCTGCTCGCGCAGCTGGACGCGGACGCCGTGCCGGTGGGCGAGGCGGGCCACGACGTACAGGCCCAGGCCGAGGCCCTCGTCACCCTGGTCGTCGTAGGCGTACGCCGACTCGGGGCTGTCCGGGTCGAACTCGGCGAGGCGGGAGTTGAGGGTGGTCATCCGCTCGGCGGTCATGCCGATGCCCTCGTCCTGGACGGAGAGCATGACCTCGCCGCTCTCCAGGAGCCAGCCGGAGACCTCGACGTGCAGGTCGGGCGGGGAGAACGAGCTGGCGTTCTCCATCAGTTCGGCCAGCAGGTGCGAGAGGTCGTCCGCGGCGAAGCCGGCCACATGCGCGTGCGGCGGGAGGGCGGCGATGCGGACGCGCTCGTAGCGCTCGATCTCGCTGACCGCGGCCCGGACCACGTCGACGAGCGGGACGGGCCCCGCGCTCTGCTGGACGTGTTCCGTGCCGGCCAGCACGAGCAGGTTCTCGCTGTGGCGGCGCATGACCGTGGCGAGGTGATCGAGCTTGAAGAGGGTCGCCAGCCGGTCCGGGTCCTGCTCGCGCTCCTCCAGGCCCTCGATGACGGCGAGCTGACGCTCGACGAGGCCGAGGGTGCGCAGCGCGAGGTTGACGAAGGTGGCGCCGATGGTGGTGCGCAGCCGCTGCAACTGGGCGGCGGAGTCGGCGAGTTCGCCCTTGAGCTGCTCGCGGGCGTCGGCCATCTTCTGGCGCTGGCCGACCAGGTGCTTGCGGTCGGACTCCAGGGTGGTGACCCGCTCGGCGAGCGCGACGGCGTGTGCGTGCAGGGCGTTGACGGAGCGGACGACCTGGGCGAACTCGTCGTTGCGGCCGGTGAAGGCGACCGCTTCCTCGGCGGTGGGGTCCTCGGCCCCGGCGAGCCGGGCGGAGCCGCGGCGCAGCACGGAGAGGGGGCGGGTGAGGGTGCGGGCCATGGCGGTGGCGATGCCGACGGCGAGCAGCATCAGCGTGCCGAGGATCGCGATGCGCAGTTCCAGCGCGGAGACGTCGTCGTCGCGCAGTTGGGCGAGTTCCTTGACCCGGCGGTCGAAGAGCGCGGACTCGGCGCCGCGCATCAGGTCGACGCGGGCGGAGAGGGCGGCATCGACCTTGGTGGTGCTGGTGCCCAGGTCGCCGCTGGAGAGGGTGGGCTGGTCGGTGAGGGCGGCGAGGTACTTGTCGGCGGAGTTGACCTCGGGGCCGGTGACCGTGGAGTCGTAGCTCGCCTTGGCGGTGGCGGGCGCGGAGTCCTGGAAGTCGGCGAGGGCGGATTCGGAGCGCAGCCGGGCCTGCTGGGCGGCGGTGCTGAGCGCGTCGCGCTGCTTGGTGGCGGCAGCCGAGGAGACCTTCTTGGTGCTCGTCAGGCCGGTGATCGGGTCGTAGACGCTCTGGGTCGTGGCCGGCACGCTCAGGGCCGCGAGCAGCAGTCCGCGGGCGGCGGCGGCCTGCTGTACGGCGGAGTCGAGCTCGGCGAGGGCGTAGGCGCCGGATCCCGCGCGCGGCGGCATCTGCTCGGCCAGTTCCTCGGCGAGGCGGTGCAGCTCGGTGATGGCGGCGGAGTAGGCGTCGTGCGCTTCGAGGGCGGTGCTCTTGCCGGTGAGCGCGGAGCGTCGTACGGCCGCGATGGTGTCGAGGTCGCCGCGCAGGCTCGTGGAGACGCCGGTGTCGGCGCGCAGTTCCTCGACCTGGCGGTCGACGCGGGCGCTGGACTGCTCGGTCGGCGCCTTCGTCTTCGGCCGCCCGGCCGCGATGTACGAGGTGACCTCGTCGCGTTCGTCGGCGAGCGAGTGGGCGAGGGCCAGGGCGTCCTGGGTCTGCTCGGCGAGCGTCACCAGGTCCTGGGAGTCGTGGAGGTCGCCGGAGGCGGTGACGAGGGAGGGGGCACCGGCCCCGGCGATGGCGGCGGCCACGACGGCGACGGCGAGGATCAGCCGGGTGCGGACGTGGGTGGGGCGGCCCTTGCCGACGGGAGTCTCGGGGGCGCCGGGCGTGGCGGGTGTGCGCTCCGCGTCTTTGCCGGAGGCCGTCTGCTTGCCTGTGCGACGAGGCCGCGTCTTCTGCACCGCTGCTCGCATTCCTGAACTCGTGATACCCGTGGGCCCGGGGTGACGCTCCGTCAACTGGTGTGCACTCCGGGTGCGATTCCCGACCCTCCCAGTGCCGGTGGGCGATGACCGCCCTTCATCAGGGCAGCCACCCGAAGGAGTGAACCCCGGAGGAGAGTTGGCGGGCAAGTTCCCGAGGCGGACGTCCATGTCGTGCGCGGCGGGCCGGTTGGACGCCGGCGAGAACCGGTGGCAGGATTCGCCACCACGACCGCCCGGAGTGCGCCATTCCACCCTAAACCAGGCGCCTGACCTGCGCGACTGCGCCAATTCCGCGACCATTGCAGGGCTTTGACGAAGCTCGTGAAGGGCTCGTGCAGACTGGCCGAATGCGTACGGAACTTGTCTCCGAGCCCGGCGAAGCCCATCGGCCCAACGAGGACTTCGCGAGCGTCGCCCTCCCCGCGTCCGGACGGGGCGGCGTACTGGTCGCCCTCGACGGAGTCACCCCGCCCGACGGTCCGACCGGCTGTCTGCATTCCGTCCCCTGGTTCACGGCACGCCTCGGCGGGGCGCTGACCGAACTGGCCGTTTCGCTCATGGATGTTCCGCTGGCCGAGACGCTGTCCCGGGCGATCGCACGCACAGCTCAGGCACATGGTGAAGGCTGTGACCTTTCTCACCCGCGCACGCCCCAGGCGACGGTGGTGGTGGCGCGATGGTCCTCGTCGACGGTCGAGTACCTGGTCCTGTCGGACTCGGCGCTGCTGCTGGAGTCCCCCGACGGCACGGTCACCCCCGTCCTGGACGACCGCCTCTCCCGCATCCCCCGGGCCCTGCTGACCACGGACACCCTGATCGACGCCGACCTCCGCAACAAGGAGGGCGGCTTCTTCACGGCGGCGGCGGATCCGGCAGTGGCGGGCCTGGCGGTGACGGGTTCGGTGGACCGGTCCCGGGTGCGGACGCTGGTGGCGCTGACGGACGGGGCGACGCGATGGGTGGAGAAGTTCCGGGAGGGGGACTGGACGGAACTCTTCACCTTCGTACGCAAGGAGGGGGCGCAGGCGTTGGTGGACCGCGTACGGGAGTTGGAACGCGGGGACGCGCAGGCGCGGGCGCATCTGCGGCGCAGCAAGACCCACGACGACGCGACGGTCGTGTACGCGGAGCTCTGAGCCCACCCCGGGGTACCGATTCCCGGCGGCCGGTGCCGGAGCGGGGACCGGGGCGGGGACCGGGGCGGGGACCGGGGCGCCGCCGCTACTTCTCCATCCCCCGGTTCAGCTGGTGCAACAGCCTGGCCAGTTCCGTGACCTCTTGCGTGTCCCAGTGCGCCAGTCGCCCCGCGTACCGCGCCCGGCGTGCGTCGCGGACCCGTTTGACGCGTGAGCGGCCCTCGTCCGTGAGGTCGACCAGCCAGGCCCGGCCGTCCGCCGGGTCCGGTTCGCGGGCGACCAGGCCCAGCTCCTCCAGGGCGCGGAGCTGGCGGGACATCGTGGCCTTGCCGACGCCGATGTAGGCGGCCAGTTCGGTGGCGCGCTGGCGGCCGCATTCATCCAGACGGACGAGCAGCCCGTACGCGGCCGACTCCAGGTCGGGATGGACCTCGCGGGCCATCTCCCCCTGGTTGGCCCGGGCACGTCGCAGCAGGACGGTCAACTCGCGTTCGAGCGCCAGGAATCCGGGCTGGTCCACACCGCTCGGCGCCACGTCGGCCCGACCCCGGCCTCCGCCGCCGTATCCGTCTTCGTGCACGTCAGTCCCTGCCTCGGTTTTCCCGGTCCGGAAAGTTTCCGCCAAATTGCGCCATAGCCGCAGCTCCGTAAGTATTTCGCAGGGCTGGATCAACGGCAGCCTCCGGTCCCCCTTCACAGCCCGTCGTCCCCGTACGCAGCGTCCCCGCCAGGCCATCACTGGCATGCACATGCCAATCCCGTGTCGTCTTCTCCTGTTCCCCCCCCCACCGAGCATCACCGAGCCCTCGGAGGCACGCCATGCCCGTGCACAGACCCGGTCCGATATCCGTCCGACGCCTCTTCGTCGTCGGACTCCTGCTCGCCGCTTCCTGCCTGCTGCACACCGTCCCCGCCACGGCCGCGGAGACCCCCACCGTCCCGCCCCGCGGCTCCGCCCACATGGGAATGGGCGTCGTGGCGCATGAGGGCCAGGACGGTCTTCCCTCCGACACCCGAGCGGTCCGGACCGAGGGTGTCGACGTCGCCAGCTACCAGGGCAACGTCGCCTGGCCGACCCTGTGGAGCAGCGGGGTCCGGTGGGCGTACACCAAGGCGAGTGAGGGGACGTACTACACGAATCCCTACTTCGCCCAGCAGTACACCGGCTCCTACGCCGTCGGCATGATCCGCGGGGCCTACCACTTCGCCACGCCGGACACCACGACCGGCGCAACGCAGGCCAACTACTTCGTCGACCACGGCGGCCGCTGGTCCCAGGACGGGAAGACGCTGCCCGGGGCGCTCGACATCGAGTGGAACCCGTACGGCGACGCCTGCTTCGACAAGACGCCGAGCGGAATGGTCACCTGGATCCGTGACTTCCTGAACCAGTACAAGGCGCGCACCGGCCGGAACGCCGTCATCTACACCACCACCAGCTGGTGGACCCAGTGCACAGGCAACTACGGCGGCTTCTCCGCCAACCCGCTGTGGATCGCCCGGTACGCCTCGACGGCCGGCACTCTCCCGGCCGGCTGGAGCACGTACACCATGTGGCAGTACACGTCCTCCGGCCCGACGGTCGGCGACCACGACAGGTTCAACGGCGCCCTGAACCGGGTGCAGGCGCTCGCCAACGGCTAACCGTTCCTGTGGACGGAGCAGAGGTGAGTCTGCTCAGCCGGGCGCCCCGAACGGTCTTGGGCGTACTGGTCCCCGGCGTACTCAACCCCGGGGCAGCGACACGGATCCTGTCCGTGGTCCGATCCCGGGAGGCCGGCTCCCTCACGACCTGGCCAGATGGACACGGCCAGAGGCGACGGGGAGGCCCCGAACCATCACTCCGGTGGAGCAGGGGCCCCGCACTCCCCCAGAGGGGGTACCCCCAGGCGCCGTACCCGGCGTCCCAGATCGCACGATCACCGTGGCCCGAACGGCCCAGCACACCGCAAGCCCACAAGCCCACGATCGAGCTAAACCGCCCTCCTGCACACTCCCCGGCAAGCAGTCGCCAACCCCTCCCGACCGGCGGTCCTGAGGTCGCCCCCGGGGACTCGCGGCAACGGCGCCCTGGACCGGGCGCAGGCGGTCGCCGACGGCTGACCCGGCGCCCGGCCTACGGCTTGCGGTGAAGGCCCGGGCCTCCCTCACGAGAACCCGGGCCTTCACCTGTCCGGAAGCGTCCGTCACGCCGCTACCGGAACCTCCGGCGCGGCCCCGTTCGTCGCCGGGGACAGCGCCAGCTCCAGGACCTGGCGGACGTCGGTGACGGCGTGGACGTCGAGCTTGTCCAGCACCTCCGCCGGGACGTCGTCCAGGTCGGCCTCGTTGCGCTTGGGGATGACGACGGTCGTCACCCCGGCGCGGTGCGCGGCGAGCAGCTTCTGCTTCACACCGCCGATCGGGAGGACCCGGCCGGTCAGCGAGACCTCGCCCGTCATGGCCACGTCCGTGCGGACCAGGCGGCCACTGAGAAGTGACGCCAGTGCCGTCGTCATCGTGACGCCCGCGCTCGGGCCGTCCTTCGGGACCGCGCCCGCCGGGAAGTGGATGTGCACGCCCCGGTCCTTCAGATCGCCCACCGGCAGTTCGAGCTCCGCGCCGTGCGAGCGGAGGAAGCTGAGCGCGATCTGCGCGCTCTCCTTCATCACGTCACCCAGCTGGCCGGTCAGCGTCAGACCCGCCGCGCCCGTCTCCGGGTCGGCCAGTGACGCCTCGACGAACAGCACGTCCCCGCCCGCTCCGGTGACCGCGAGTCCGGTCGCGACACCGGGGACCGCCGTACGGCGTTCCGCGGGGTCCTGGGCAGACTCCGGCACGTGGTGCGGCCGGCCGATCAGACCGCGCAGATCCTCGTCGGTGACGGTGAACGGCAGTTCCCGCTCGCCGAGTTCGTGCTGGGCCGCCACCTTGCGGAGCAGCCGGGCGATCGAGCGTTCCAGGGTGCGTACGCCCGCCTCGCGTGTGTACTCTCCGGCGAGCTTGCGCAGCGCGCTCTCGTCGATGACGACCTCGTCCTCGGCGAGCCCGGCCCGCTCCAGCTGGCGCGGGAGCAGGTGGTCACGGGCGATGACGATCTTCTCGTCCTCGGTGTAGCCGTCGAGGCGGACCAGCTCCATACGGTCGAGCAGGGCCTCCGGGATGGCCTCCAGGACGTTGGCCGTCGCGAGGAACACCACGTCGGACAGGTCGAGTTCGACCTCCAGGTAGTGGTCGCGGAAGGTGTGGTTCTGC
>NZ_JBJDQL010000001.1:63525-264643 GCF_044903305.1 Streptomyces sp. NPDC019531
GGATGGCCTCCAGGACGTTGGCCGTCGCGAGGAACACCACGTCGGACAGGTCGAGTTCGACCTCCAGGTAGTGGTCGCGGAAGGTGTGGTTCTGCGCCGGGTCGAGGACCTCCAGGAGGGCCGCCGCGGGGTCGCCGCGGAAGTCGGAGCCCACCTTGTCGATCTCGTCGAGCAGGACCACCGGGTTCATCGAACCGGCCTCCTTGATCGCCCGTACGATCCGTCCGGGCAGCGCTCCGACGTACGTCCGCCGGTGACCGCGGATCTCCGCCTCGTCCCGTACGCCACCGAGGGCGACGCGGACGAACTTGCGGCCCATGGCGTGGGCGACGCTTTCGCCGAGACTCGTCTTTCCGACGCCGGGAGGCCCTACGAGGGCGAGCACGGCACCGCCGCGCCGGCCCCCGACGACCCCGAGCCCCCGGTCGTTACGACGCTTGCGCACCGCCAGGTACTCGGTGATCCGCTCCTTCACGTCCTCCAGGCCCGCGTGCTCGGCGTCGAGGATCGCCTTGGCGCCCTGGATGTCGTAGGCGTCTTCGGTCCTTTCGTTCCACGGCAGTTCAAGGACCGTGTCCAGCCAGGTGCGGATCCAGGAGCCCTCCGGGGACTGGTCGCTGGACCGCTCCAGCTTGTCGACCTCCTTGAGGGCGGCTTCCCGCACCTTCTCGGGCAGGTCGGCGGCCTCCACGCGCGCGCGATAGTCGTCGGACTCCTCGCCGTCCTGCTCGCCGTTGAGCTCCCGCAGTTCCTTGCGTACGGCCTCCAGCTGGCGGCGCAGCAGGAACTCGCGCTGCTGCTTGTCGACGCCCTCCTGGACGTCCTTGGCGATGGTCTCGGCGACGTCCTGCTCGGCGAGGTGGTCGCGCAGCTGCTGGGTGGCGAGCTTGAGACGGGCCACCGGGTCGGCGGTCTCCAGGAGCTCGACCTTCTGCTCGGTGGTCAGGAAGGGCGAGTAACCCGAGTTGTCGGCAAGGGCGGACACGTCGTCGATGGCCTGCACCCGGTCCACGATCTGCCAGGCACCGCGCTTGCGCAGCCAGGCGGTGGCGAGGGCCTTGTACTCCTTGACCAGTTCGGCGACATGGCCGGGCAGCGGTTCGGGGACGGTCTGGTCGACCCTCGCCCCCTCCACCCACAGGGCGGCACCCGGTCCGGTGGTGCCCGCACCGATCTTCACCCGGCCCCGGCCACGGATGAGGGCGCCCGGGTCGCCGTCGGCCAGCCGACCGACCTGCTCGACGGTGCCGAGCACGCCTGTGCTCGCGTACGTCCCGTCGATGCGTGGCACCAGCAGCACCTTGGGCTTGCCCGGTTCGGACCGCGCGGCGGCTTGGGCGGCCTCCACCGCGGCGCGCACGTCGGCGTCGTTCAGGTCCAGCGGAACCACCATCCCGGGCAGCACGACCTCGTCGTCGAGCGGCAGCACAGGCAGGGTGAGCGGTGTGAACGCCTTGGACTCAGCAGCCATGATCTCCCCTTCGGCAGTCAAGTTGAGTTATGCCGACTCAATGCATGTGAGCCTTCGAATGTTCCCCGCCCGCTTCCGTGTTCGCTGTGGGCGATCACGGCTGCCGGAATCGGTGACGCGGGGCCTATCGTCTTCGTGTAATAGGCGAGTCTCACCATCAGCCATTACTGGGGGATGTCATGGACGGAGTCGTACGGGCGTGGGTGGACGGCTGGGTGGTGTCCCGTGGGGCCGCGCCACCGGAGCGTGAGCCATGGGGGTTCACCGTCGACGTGGGGCTGGTCGCGCAGGTGTCGCGGCACGTGTTCGACGCGCTGGGCGATCGCGTGGACGAGGGCGTCGTGCGCAAGGTGGCGGGCGGGGTGACCGGGGCCGGGGTGTGGCTCAAGGTGTTCCAGGACCCGGCTGTGGTCGGGGGCTGGCTGGGAGAGGGCTGGTGGGTGGATCCCGAGCCCGGGTATCTGATGACGGTCCCGCTGACCGGCGCCCGGGCCGACGTCCTGGACGGCTACCGGAAGCGCGTGTGGTCCGTCGGCGGCGTCACGCGCGTGCTCGTCGCCGCGCCCGACGGCTCCCTCGCGGCACGCGGCCAGGTCGCCCCGACCGGCGCGACCGCCGTCTTCGACCGGATCGAGACCGCGCCCGCGCACCGGCGCAGGGGGCTCGGCGGCACCGTGATGCGCACGCTCCAGACCGCGGCGGCCACCGCGGGGGCCAGGACCGGCGTCCTCGCGGGGACACCGGCCGGACGTGCGCTCTACGAGTCCCTCGGGTGGCATGTGGAAGCTCCGCTCACCAGTGCGAAGTTCGTGGGTCCAGGCGTCGCCTGACCGTCCGTGGGAAACCCTGAGGCGCCCCGGGACGGCCTCTGTCATGCTGCGCCGGTGATGGACCCGATACCTCCGGTGGTCCCCGCCGGCCGCATGGCGGACAACACCCAGCCGACCCTGGCTCTTCCCGACGGCCTGGAACTCCGCCCCTGGCGCCCCGCGGACGCCACCGCCCTGGTGACCGCGAGCCACGACCCGGCCATCAGCCAGTGGAACCTGCTGCCCGCGCTGACGCAGGAGGATGCGCGACTGCGGATCGGCCGGATGCGGGAGCGCTGGGAGACGGAGACGGGGGCGGTGTGGGCCGTCGCCGACCCTGACTCGGGCGAGGTGCTCGGCCTGGCGGCATGGATCAACGTCGACCTCCGGCGGGGCCGCGCCGAAGTCGCCTACTGGGTGCTCCCCGCCGTCCGCGGCACCGGCGTCGCCGTCGAGGCCGTCCACCGTCTGACCGGCTGGGCGCTGCACGACCTCGGCCTCCACCGCCTCACCCTCTGCCACGCGGTCGCCAACAAGGCTTCCTGCCGCGTCGCGGAGAAGACCGGCTTCCGCCTGGAGGGCACCATGCGCCACGCCCTGCTCCACGCGGACGGCTGGCACGACCAGCACCTCCACGCGCGCGTGCGGGTCCCCGACCAGGAGGAAGAACAGTCATGACCACGGCAGGCATACAGCCTCTCCTCTCCGCCTACGACGACCAGATGCGCGGCGCTCCCCCCACCCCGCCCGTGGGGGTGACGTACGAACGGGACGGACCGCTGCTGAGGATCGTCGGCCAGTTCCGCGGGTTCGTGAGCGGGCCGCGGGACCTCGGCGTCCACGGCGACGCGCTCGACGAACTGATAGCCCGCCAGCGCGACTTCTTCTCCGCGCGAGGCGAGGCCGTCGAGTGGAAGACCCGGTCCCACGACCTCCCGGCCGACCTCACCGAACGGCTCGGCGCGGCCGGATTCGTGCCCGAGGAGCGGGAGACCGTGCTGGTCGGCCGGGCCGCCGAGATGGCCGTGGCAGAGCCCGTGCTGCCGGACGGCGTCACCGTGCGCCGCGTCACGGCCGACGCGGACATGCGCCGGATCGCCGCGATGGAGTCGGCGGTCTGGGGCCAGGACTGGAGCTGGCTCGCCGCCGACCTGATCGGCCGGGTCGCCGCCGCGCCGGACGAGATCGCGGTGTACGTCGCCGAGGCGGACGGTGAAGTGGTGTGCGCCGCCTGGCTGGCGTTCCGCGCGGGCACGGAGTTCGCGAGCCTGTGGGGCGGCTCCACGCTCGCCGAGTGGCGGGGCAGGGGCATCTACCGCGCCCTGGTCGCCGTACGCGCCGCACTCGCCGTCTCCCGAGGGGTCACGTATCTGCACGTGGACGCGTCCGACGACAGCGCGCCCATTCTGCGCAGGCTCGGCTTCCACGCGGTGACCACGACGACGCCGTACGTCTGGACGCCACCGGGCCACTGAGACCGCCACGGCATCGCAAGGCCACCGCCACGATTCCGCAACGGCGTTCACAGGAAACGCCCGCACACTGCAAGCTCGTTCACAGCCTGTGCGGGCGTGGAAACGGGGATTTGCGGGGACTTGGGGGAGCTGATGGGCGAGGGACAGCCGAGGCGTGGGCCGGGTCGGCGGACGGTGATCGCGGGCGCGGCGGTGGTGGCCGCGGGGGCGGTGGTCCCGCTCGTCCTGAGGGCCGGGGAGGACTCCCCCGCGTCCCCGACGACGAGGAGCGCACCGCACCCGGCGGCCCCCGCCGCGAGCCGGGCCGTATCACCGGTGCCGGCCCCGACGCCGTACCGCCGCCCGCGCTCCGACCGCCGCCCCAACATCCTGTTCGTCCTCACCGACGACCAGCCCAAGGAGACGGACTGGGCGCTGCGCAGGACCGTCGACTGGCTCGGCGGGAGCGGGGTGGACTTCGCGCGGGCGCACGCCAACACCCCGCTGTGCGCCCCCTCGCGGGCGTCGATCATGTCGGGCCGGTACGCGCACCACCACGGCGTCCTCGACACCCGCCATCCCACCCGCCTGGACCAGCACGCCACGGTGCAGCGCCAGTTGCACGAGGCCGGCTACCGCACGGGCCTGTTCGGCAAGTACCTCAACTACTGGCCCACCGCGACCAACCCGCCGCACTTCGACGAGTGGCTGCTCCAGGAGCCGGTGGCGTACTACAACGGCCACTACAACGACAACGGCACGGTCCGGAACATCCCCGGCTACAACACCACCGTCATCAAGGACCGCGCCCTCGCCTTCATCGACAAGTCCCGCACGGACCAACGCCCTTGGTTCGCCTACGTCGCCACGCGCTCCGCGCACGAGGTGAACGTGCCGGAGAAGAAATACGCCCACGCGCGTGTGCCGGAGTGGGACGGCCGCCCGTCCGTCTTCGAGACGGGAAAGGCCGACAAGCCCCCCTTCCTGCGCGCTGCGAAGCACTCCTTCGCCCAGGGGAAGGCGCTGCGCACCCGGCAGCTCCGCACCCTTCTCTCCGTCGACGACGCGATGCGCGACCTCCACGACAAGCTGCGCACGCTGGGCCAGCTCGACAACACCCTGGTGCTGTTCACCAGCGACCACGGCCTGTGCTGGGGCGACCACGGCTGGCTGCGCAAGTCGGTGCCGTACCGCCCGAGCCTGGAGGTGCCGTTCCGGCTGTCCTGGCCGGCCGGAGGCCTGGGGAGCGCCGGGACCGACGAACGCCTCACCGGTCATGTCGACATCGCCCCCACCTTCCTCGACGCGGCCGGCATCACCCCGGACACCCCGCTCGACGGCCACTCCCTCCTCGACCGGGCCAACGACCGCGACCACCTGCTCGCCGAGTGGTGGTGGAACCGCCAGGACAAGCAACCGATCCACTCCTGGGCGTCGTACATCGGCAAGTCCGAGCAGTACACGGAGTACTACCGGGGCCGCCTCGACACCGAGGGCCGTCCGCAGGGCACCGGCGAGGTGCTCTTCCGCGAGTACTACGACCTTCGCGCCGACCCGTACCAGCTCAGGAACCGCCTGCACGGAGCGAGCACGGAGGAGGAACGGCGGCTGGGGATACCGGAGTTGGCGACGGGGCTGGCTGCGGCGCGGCGGGTCTAGGCGGCGGGGCCGGGTGACGATTCCGCGGGGAAGGACTGCCACGCGACAGGAACGGACCGCGGCCGACGACGAACGGCTACGGCCCGGCCGGGAAAGACGGCCCGCGACAGAGACCGACCGCGATCAACAACCAACGGCTACGGCACGGCCGGGACAAACTGCCGTGCGGTGGGCAAGGGCTGCGACGCCCGCTGCCACCGCCGCACCAGCGGCCAGGTCGTGACGCCGATCGTCAGCGCGATCAGGTGGCCCCAGTTGGTCATCGGGTCGGTGAAGGCGATCAGGTCGGTCACCAGCATCCAGCCGAACAGGACGAGCAACGGCCAGCGCAGCCATGGCCGGAGCAGCCCGGTCAGCGCGCCGAGGCTCGCGGCGACGCCGAAGCTGACGCCGTAGTCGAGGCGGTGGAGTGAGGTGGTGGGGAGGTGCCCGGCCAGGACCGCGAGGCCTATGGGGACCTCCGTCGCGAGGGTCGCGCCGACATGGCCGAGCAGGAAGACCCCGGCCGCGCGCACACCGCCGATCCGTCGCTCCAGCGCGGTGAGAACGAGCAGCAGGGCGATGGCGTACGGCGAGAGGATCCCGCCCGCGATCCACAGCGCACTGGCGAGCAGCACCAGCAGGGGCGTTCGCACCAGGTGGGCGACATCGGTACTGGAGCCCTGGTGCAGGGTGTGCACGAGGGCGGGGTCCAGGCGCGCGGCGACGAGCGAGACGACAGCCAGGACGGTGCCGTAGACGAAGGTGAACGGGGTCCCGGTGAGGGTGGGGAGCAGCCGCCACACGCGGGGGACGCGGAACCGGCGGGCCGGGGCGGCCGTGGCCACTTCCCGCGGCCGGTCGGTGACCACCGCCTCGCTCCGCTGCCGGGGCATGCCGTCGAGCAGCCCGGTGACGTCCGGAAAGCAGGCGTCCGAAGCGGGCGCGTCCGAAGCGGTCGGTGCGGTCGCGTCGGAAGGAGCTGTCGGGGCGGTCCGTTCCAAGGTGAGCTGCTCCTTCCGTTCCGCCCCAGCCTTCGCGCCCGAACCACCCGCTGTCTGTGACCGGCGCCACCCCTGCCCCGATTCACAGGGACTTCTCAAGATGCCCCGCCCCGGACGCCGTACCTGCCAGGATGGGCCGATGCCCACCTCGTACGACCTTCCCGAAGTCCTGGACCGTCGCGAGGGCCCCTACGGGGAGGTAGTCCTGCGGCGCCACGGCGAGTTGCTCCAGATCATCGCCAACGGCTGCTTCCTGATGGACACCTCCGACGGACGATCGGAGCGGATGCTGGTCGACGCGGCGCTCGGCGCGCTCGATGACCGACCCGATCCGCACGTCCTCATCGGCGGCCTCGGCGTCGGCTTCTCGCTCGCACACGCCGCCGCGAATCCGCGCTGGGGCCGGATCACGGTCGTCGAGCGGGAACCGGCGATCGTCGACTGGCACCGCACGGGCCCGCTGTCGGCGCTCTCGGCCGAGGCGCTCGGCGATCCACGGGCGAACATTCTGGAAACGGATCTAGTCGGATTCGTCAATGAGACATGCGCCACTTTTGACGCGCTGTGCCTCGACATCGACAACGGGCCCGACTGGACGGTCACGGAGGGCAACGGCGGACTCTACGCGCGTACCGGACTCACAAGCTGCGCAAGGGTGTTGAAGCCGGGCGGGGTACTGGCCGTGTGGTCCGCCAAACCCTCTGCGGAATTTGAGGGATCCCTAGCAAATGCCGGGTTCCAACAGGTACGTACCGAGGAGATCCCCGTTGCCCGGGGCGTACCCGACGTCGTACACCTCGCCGTCCGACCTGGATAGCAAAGGGGTGATGACTCCCCGTACTCTGCTTCCCTACGCCGATCATTCAAGCGTCAATCGCAGTCATGCGCAGACAAGGAATCACCCCACATGGTTCCGGAAAGCACTCCCCAGGGGCGGGCGATGGAGCAGACACACACCTCCCACAACGGCACGACGGCTACCCCGGGCGCACAGCGCCGGGTCCTGGTCGTCGAGGACGATCCGACGATCGTCGACGCCATCGCGACCCGCCTGCGCGCCGAGGGGTTCCTCGTGCAAACAGCGGTCGACGGTCCGTCGGCGGTCGACACGGCCGAGGCCTGGCAGCCCGATCTGCTGATCCTCGACATCATGCTGCCCGGCTTCGACGGTCTGGAGGTCTGCCGCCGTGTGCAGGCCGCCCGTCCGGTGCCGGTCCTCATGCTGACCGCGCGGGACGACGAGACCGACATGCTGGTCGGGCTCGGCGTCGGCGCCGACGACTACATGACCAAGCCGTTCTCGATGCGTGAGCTGGCCGCGCGCGTGCACGTCCTGCTGCGGCGGGTCGAGCGGGCCGCGCTGGCCGCCGCCACGCCTCGCTCCGGCATCCTGCGCCTCGGCGAGCTGGAGATCGACCACGCGCAGCGCCGGGTGCGGGTGCGCTCGGAGGACGTGCATCTGACACCCACCGAGTTCGACCTCCTGGTGTGCCTGGCGAACACCCCGCGCGCGGTGCTCTCCCGTGAGCAGCTGCTCGCCGAGGTGTGGGACTGGGCGGACGCCTCCGGCACTCGCACGGTCGACAGCCACATCAAGGCCCTGCGCCGGAAGATCGGCGCCGAGCGGATCCGCACGGTGCACGGCGTGGGCTACGCCCTGGAGACGCCGACGCCATGAGCGAGGGTCCGGCCGGCCGGAGAAGCCCCAGGGAGCCCTGGGGCGGCGTAAGCCCGTTCTCGATCAAGACCAAGCTGGGCGCCCTGGTCGTCATCGCGGTCCTCATCACCACCGGGCTGATGATGATCGCGATGCGCACAGCGACCGAGCTGCGCTTCATCACGGTCTTCTCGATGATCGCCACACTGCTCATTACGCAGTTCGTGGCGCATTCGCTCACCGCGCCGCTGGACGACATGAACGCGGTCGCCCGATCCATCTCGCACGGCGACTACACCCGCAGGGTCCGCGAGAACCGCCGGGACGAGCTGGGCGACCTGGCCCAGACGATCAACCGCATGGCGGACGACCTGGAGGCCCAGGAACGCCAGCGCAAGGAACTTGTGGCAAATGTCTCCCACGAGCTGCGCACACCCATCGCGGGTCTGCGCGCGGTGCTGGAGAACATCGTCGACGGAGTCACCCGGGCCGACCCCGAGACCATGCGCACGGCCCTGAAGCAGACCGAGCGGCTCGGCCGGCTGGTGGAGACGCTGCTGGACCTGTCCCGCCTGGACAATGGCGTCGTACCGCTGAAGAAGCGCCGTTTCGAGGTGTGGCCGTATCTCTCGGGCGTGCTCAAGGAGGCCAACATGGTCGCCTCGGCGCGCGCAGGCATTGCTTCCGGGTCCGGCAGTCACACGCGCAACGACGTACATCTGCACCTCGACGTGTCCCCGCCGGAGCTGAGCGCGCACGCCGACCCGGAGCGCATCCACCAGGTCGTCGCCAACCTCATCGACAACGCGGTCAAGCACAGCCCGCCGCACGGCCGGGTCACGGTCAGAGCGCGGCGCGGGCCGCTGCCGGAATCCCTTGACCTGGAGGTTCTCGACGAGGGCCCCGGCATCCCGCGCTCGGAGTGGCACCGCGTCTTCGAGCGGTTCAACCGCGGTCAGATCAGCCGGCCGCACGGTCCGGGCAGCGACGGCGGCACCGGACTCGGGCTCGCGATCGCCGCCTGGGCGGTGGATCTGCACGGCGGCCGGATCGGAGTGGCCGAATCCGAGCGGGGCTGCAGGATTCTTGTCACTCTGCCGGGACTTCCATCTCTGCCAAGTTGACGTAAAGTTCGAACCGGAGCCACAAGATCCATCTCTGTTCCGCGCTGACGGACACGTGTGATCAGGCAGAGGGCCGCGCCGTCGTCGCGCAGGGCCCCGCTCGGCGCTTCCCCCACACGGCTTCACGCAACGGAACCGCGCTTGTTTCCCGCCATTTCCACCCCCGAAACCCGCTCTTTGATGTGACTTACACGACGATGGACCGGCCCGGCCTGACCTTCACGGTCTTGGGGGCGTAGCCTTGATTCCCGCTGTCCATCACCTTGTGAAGCGGAAGAGGGCGGTTGCCGCCGTGTCGCCACAGTCCCCCAGTAACTCGAGCATCTCGACCGACGTAGACCAAGCGGGCAAGAACCCCGCGGCCGCGTTCGGCCCGAACGAGTGGCTCGTCGACGAGATCTATCAGCAGTACCTCCAGGACCCGAATTCGGTAGACCGAGCCTGGTGGGACTTCTTCGCCGACTACAAGCCAGGGGCAGCTGCCCCGGCTGCGGCGGGTACTGCGGCCGCGGGGGCCGCAGAGACCACCACCACGGCAGCGGCTGCGGCCGCTCCGGCTCCCGTCGCTCCGGCCCAGGCTCCCGCGCCGGCCGCCCCGGCCTCACCCGCGGCGGCTCCGGCTGCCGCGAAGCCGGCTGCCGCGGCCCCGGCGCCCGCCGCCGCTCCGGCCAAGGCCGCTCCGGCTCAGGCCGCTCCGGCCGCCGCCGCGAAGCTCCCGGGCCGCCCGAAGGCCGGTGAGGTCACGGCGGCTCCCCAGGGCCCCGAACTGATCACGCTGCGCGGCCCCGCCGCCGCGGTCGCGAAGAACATGAACGCCTCCCTGGAGGTGCCCACGGCCACGTCCGTGCGCGCGGTCCCGGTGAAGCTGCTCTTCGACAACCGCATCGTGATCAACAACCACCTCAAGCGCGCCCGGGGCGGGAAGATCTCCTTCACGCACCTGATCGGGTACGCGATGGTGCAGGCCATCAAGGCCATGCCGTCCATGAACTACTCCTTCGCGGAGAAGGACGGCAAGCCGACCCTGGTCAAGCCGGAGCACATCAACTTCGGCCTCGCCATCGACCTGGTGAAGCCCAACGGCGACCGCCAGCTGGTCGTCGCGGGCATCAAGAAGGCCGAGACACTGAACTTCTTCGAGTTCTGGCAGGCCTACGAGGACATCGTCCGCCGCGCCCGTGACGGCAAGCTGGGCATGGACGACTTCACCGGTGTGACGGTCTCCCTGACCAACCCCGGCGGCCTCGGCACCGTTCACTCGGTCCCGCGTCTGATGCCCGGCCAGTCGGTCATCATGGGCGTCGGCTCCATGGACTACCCGGCGGAGTTCCAGGGCACCTCCCAGGACACCCTGAACAAGCTCGGCATCTCCAAGGTCATGACGCTCACGTCGACCTACGACCACCGGGTCATCCAGGGCGCCGCCTCCGGCGAGTTCCTGCGGATCGTCGCCAACCTCCTCCTCGGCGAGAACAACTTCTTCGACGAGATCTTCGAGGCGCTGCGCATCCCCTACGAGCCGGTCCGCTGGCTCAAGGACATCGACGCCTCGCACGACGACGACGTCACCAAGGCCGCGCGCGTCTTCGAGCTCATCCACTCCTACCGGGTCCGCGGCCACGTCATGGCCGACACCGACCCGCTGGAGTACCGCCAGCGCAAGCACCCCGACCTGGACATCACCGAGCACGGCCTCACCCTGTGGGACCTGGAGCGCGAGTTCGCGGTCGGCGGCTTCTCCGGCAAGTCCCTGATGAAGCTGCGCGACATCCTCGGTGTGCTGCGCGACTCGTACTGCCGCACCACCGGCATCGAGTTCATGCACATCCAGGACCCGAAGCAGCGCAGGTGGATCCAGGACCGCATCGAGCGCGCGCACACCAAGCCGGAACGCGAGGAGCAGCTGCGCATCCTGCGCCGGCTGAACGCCGCGGAGGCCTTCGAGACCTTCCTGCAGACGAAGTACGTCGGCCAGAAGCGCTTCTCCCTGGAGGGCGGCGAGTCGGTCATCCCGCTGCTCGACGCGGTGCTTGACTCGGCCGCCGAGTCCCGACTGGACGAGGTCGTCATCGGCATGGCCCACCGCGGCCGCCTGAACGTCCTGGCGAACATCGTCGGCAAGTCGTACGCGCAGATCTTCCGCGAGTTCGAGGGCAACCTCGACCCGAAGTCGATGCACGGCTCCGGCGACGTGAAGTACCACCTGGGCGCCGAGGGCACCTTCACCGGCCTGGACGGCGAGCAGATCAAGGTCTCGCTGGCCGCGAACCCCTCCCACCTGGAGACGGTCGACCCGGTCATCGAGGGCATCACCCGCGCCAAGCAGGACATCATCAACAAGGGCGGCACGGACTTCACCGTCCTGCCGGTGGCCCTGCACGGTGACGCGGCCTTCGCGGGCCAGGGCGTGGTGGCCGAGACCCTGAACATGTCGCAGCTGCGGGGTTACCGCACCGGCGGCACGGTCCACATCGTCATCAACAACCAGGTCGGCTTCACGGCGGCTCCCGAGTCGTCGCGTTCCTCGATGTACGCCACGGACGTGGCCCGCATGATCGAGGCTCCGATCTTCCACGTGAACGGCGACGACCCGGAGGCCGTGGTCCGCGTGGCCCGTCTGGCCTTCGAGTTCCGCCAGGCGTTCAACAAGGACGTGGTGATCGACCTCATCTGCTACCGCCGCCGCGGTCACAACGAGTCGGACAACCCGGCCTTCACCCAGCCCCTGATGTACGACCTGATCGACAAGAAGCGCTCAGTGCGCAAGCTGTACACCGAGTCCCTGATCGGTCGCGGCGACATCACCCTGGAAGAGGCCGAGCAGGCCCTGCAGGACTACCAGGGCCAGCTGGAGAAGGTCTTCACCGAGGTCCGCGAGGCCGTCACGGCCCAGCCGGCCGCCGGACCGGTCTCCGACCCGCAGGCCGAGTTCCCGGTCGCCGTGAACACCGCGATCTCCTCGGAGACCGTGAAGCGGATCGCCGAGTCCCAGGTGAACATCCCCGACACCTTCCACGTCCACCCGCGTCTGCTGCCGCAGCTGCAGCGCCGGGCGTCGATGGTCGAGGACGGCACGATCGACTGGGGCATGGGCGAGACGCTGGCCGTCGGCTCCCTGCTCCTGGAGGGCACGCCGGTCCGCCTCTCGGGCCAGGACTCCCAGCGCGGCACGTTCGGCCAGCGCCACGCGGTCCTCATCAACCGTGAGACGGGCGAGGAGTACACCCCGCTCCAGTACCTCGCCGAGGACCAGGCCCGCTACAACGTCTACAACTCCCTGCTCTCCGAGTACGCGGTCATGGGCTTCGAGTACGGCTACTCGCTGGCCCGCCCCGACGCGCTCGTGATGTGGGAGGCGCAGTTCGGCGACTTCGTCAACGGCGCGCAGACGGTGGTCGACGAGTACATCTCGGCGGCCGAGCAGAAGTGGGGCCAGACGAGCGGCGTCACGCTCCTCCTCCCCCACGGTTACGAGGGCCAGGGCCCGGACCACTCGTCCGCCCGCGTGGAGCGCTTCCTGCAGCTCTGCGCGCAGAACAACATGACGGTCGCGATGCCGACGCTCCCGTCGAACTACTTCCACCTCCTGCGGTGGCAGGTGCACAACCCGCACCACAAGCCGCTGGTGGTCTTCACCCCGAAGTCGATGCTGCGCCTCAAGGCCGCCGCGTCGAAGACGGAGGAGTTCACGTCGGGTCAGTTCCGCCCGGTGATCGGCGACGCGACGGTGGACGCGGCCGCGGTCAAGAAGGTCGTCTTCTGCACCGGCAAGGTCTACTACGACCTTGAGGCCGAGCGTCAGAAGCGCGGTGTCACGGACACGGCGATCATCCGCCTTGAGCGCCTGTACCCCCTCCCGGGTGCCGAGCTCCAGGCCGAGATCGCCAAGTACCCGAACGCCGAGAAGTACCTCTGGGCCCAGGAGGAGCCGGCGAACCAGGGCGCATGGCCCTTCATCGCCCTCAACCTGATCGACCACCTCGACCTCGCGGTCGGCGCGGACGTCCCGCACGGGGAGCGCCTGCGGCGCATCTCCCGCCCGCACGGCTCCTCGCCCGCGGTGGGGTCGGCCAAGCGGCATCAGGCGGAGCAGGAGCAGCTGGTGCGTGAGGTGTTCGAGGCCTGAGCCTCTGAACTCGCCTGAACGACAGGGGCCGTTTCCCGGAGCTTTCCAGGGGACGGCCCCTTCGTCATGAGGCTCGGGGCCGGGGGCTGCTGTAGTAGACGGCCAGGTGACGAGCCCAGGCGGCCCGTTCGTCGGTGGGGTCGGCCGCGATACGGGCACGCAGCTCCCGTACGCGGTCGAGCAGTTCGTCGGCTCTCCGGGTGGAGCTCAGGAGGCCTTCCACGCCCTTGAAGAACTCGGCGCAGTCCGTGTCGGCGCCGGCCCCCCGGTCCCACAGGATCAGCGGGCATCCGGAGGAACGGGCCTCGTCCAGGGCCTGAGACCCGGCATGTCGGCATCCCACCGGCACCACACCGGTCGTGGAGAAGCTCGCCCACCGGCCGCGCGTCAGCAGACCGCGCCGGTGGACGCCGTTGTCCAACCGCATCGCGCTGAAGGGCTTGGACGAGGCCCGGTGCCTGCTCCACCACTCGTCGGGCCGCGCGTCCGACCCGTGCGGTGCCGTCATGACATAGGCATGGTGCCGCGCTCCCAAGGGCGCCGCCGTCTCGCCCCACAACCGCCAGGTCTCGACGGGGAGTTCCCACAGCAGCTCGGACGGCGGCATGAACACGACATGCCTGGCCAGTCCGTCTTCCGCTCCTGGCAGGACTTCCGCAAGGTAGGCACGCAGCTCAGCCTCCAACGCATCCCGGGACAGGCCGCGGTGCGAACGGTCGACGCGCGTGTTCGACAACCAGCTGTACCGGTTGTCGAAGTGGGAGCTGATCAGGACCGCTACGGAGGAAACATCTTCCTCACGGAACACCTCCGCCAGGACCTCCAGCACACGCCGTCGCGGACCCTCATTCAGGGACTGGGCATTTCGCGTGATCCAGGTGCGCAGCGCTTCCGTGACTCCCGGCACGGTTGAGTCGACGGCCGACCGCCACACCACGTGTTTACACACCCGCGCCGCGTAGAGCAGGGCCGGCTCCCGCCTGCGCCCCACGCCGTCCCGCCAGCTGCACAGAGGGGTGGCCGGGTCGCGCTCGCCGACCAGGGCTTCGATCTCGTGCGCTCCCTGCGGCGGGGGCAACTCGGCGAGCAGGGCGAAGAGTTCGACCCGCTCGACCGGTGAGAGGTCGGCCGCGCCCGACGAACTCTCGGCCAGCCGCGTCTGCACACCGGTCCAGGTCATGTTCGGGCCGCGCTGCCGGTACCGGTCCGCGTGGTGGCGGTCGTGGGCGCCGACGATCTCCTGCCACAGCGCGGATCCGCTGCCCGGCGCGGTGCCGAGCTCCCACATCGAGGTGAGTGGCACCAACCGGCGGCCTTGCCCAACCACCGCGACGACGGCCCTGTCGGGAGACGCGACGGCCGGTCCGCCCTGGGTGATCGAGGACGCAGGGCCATCCAGTACGGGCAGTTCCGTCCCGCTCCCGATGATTGTGCCCCGTCCGAAGGCCATGTACAGGCCGTCCGAGGAGGAGTCGACCGTGTACAACGTCACCGCTTCGAACGAGGCGTAGGGCTGATCCGTGAGCCACAGGCAGTCCGGGTCTTCGGCACCGGGAACGTGCAGGAGCGCCAGCTCGTCCACGACGACGGACCGGTCGACGCTGTAGCTCTGTCCGTCCATCGTCGTGACACTCCGGTCGAGCACCGGTTGTGAGTCGGCGGCGCTGGGCCGCGCAGAGAGGTGTGCCGCGGTGACCACCCAGCCGGGCGCGAGGAAGAACCCGCTCCCGCGCCGGCCGGGGACCGTGGTGTCGATCCGTACGAGCGCGCGCCGGACCAGTTCCGCCTCATCGGAGGAGTCCATCCGGACGACGTCGGTCACCTCGGCCCACGCCGGCGCCCGGGAGGTGATCAGGAAGTGTCCGTCGGTGATGAGCAGGTCGGACACCTGCCGGAAGTCGTCACAGTCGTCCAGGACGATCAGCGGGCGCAGCCCCGCCTCACTCAGTTCGACGAGCAGTGCTGCGGGCTCGGCCCCGCGCCGGAACTCGGCCGCGAACTCCCCCAGGCTTTCGGCGACAGCGCCCCGCACCCACCACACGAGGTCGTACTCGTCGCCGTGCCGGTCCACATATTCGGCCGCGAGCTGCGACTTCCCGGTCGCGGGCGGCCCGATCACGGCACAGGCCCCAGGGGGCACGGGCAGCAGCCGCCTCAACTCGGCCATGTACGCCTGGCTGTAGACATAACCCGGCGTCCGCTCGGGCACCTCACCGCGGACCGTCCGCGCGGGGCCGGGGTAGTCGGGCCGGGGAACGTCATCGGGCGCGTACGCACCCTGTTCGACGCCCAGCCGGTCCAGCAGCTTCCACCTGGCCATGCCCTCACCCAGCTGCGTCAGCTCCAGACCGATCGCCAGGTCCATGTCGTAGGAGGGCGACGACCGTTCGGGATGGACGTCGACCGCGATCACACCCGCGCGATGCGAGAACTGCGCCGCCGTGGTCTCCACGACATCCGCCTCGTACGGGTCGTACCACCCCCCGACCAGCAGCAGAACCCGATGCCGCGCACCACGCCCCACCGACCGCAGCAGCACCGCCCCGAGGCTCTCCCGGTCCAGCGTGTTCCACTCCCGCAGGTTCACCTCGCATCCGCAGACGCCGAGCACGTAGGCCATCCAGGAGGCCCAGGGCGCCTCGGACACGGTGTACACGACATCGAACGTCTCCCGGCGCGGCACCGACTCCGCCGCCTCGCTCCCGAACCGACCGAGCAACCGCGCTGACACCTCGGCGAAGGCTCGCGGCAACTCCCGGGGGGCCGTCCCCGGCACCGCCAGCAGCGCGGGGAAGGTCCGTTCCTTCCGCCCGAAGTGTCGCCCCACGTAATCCCCGGCGAGCTTCAACAGAAGCATCGCGTCCCCTCGGTGGAGCAGGCGCATCAGCTCGTCCCGCGCCCCGGGCACGAAGTCGTACCAGTCGTCACCGTCACCCCGCAGCAGCCCGCTCAGCAGCACCTCGGCCAGCACGGTCGGCCCGCTCTGCGGCTGCATCACCCGCTGGACGAGCTGCATCACGGGGAGCGTGAGCGGTACGGCGGTGAGGTGGACGGCCAGCGACACGGCGGGCCGGGAAGCGGTGCGCCGGAAGGCGGCCACCAGGGCCGGGGCGTCGGGGGCGGCCCGTGCCGGGCGGGGCGCCGCCGACGGGTGGTCCGCCCGCACCGGGGCGGCGGCTCCCGGCAGCGACAGACCGGTGTTCCCGGCCAGCAGCCGGGCCCAGGTACCCAGCGCCGCCCGGGTCGGCGACAGTACGGGCACCGGCAGCGCGTCCACCGGTCCGGGCTCCTGCGCCGCCTCGAAGTCCAGCCGCGCGCCGAGCCCTTCCCGTCGCCGCAGGACCCCGGGCGACGCCGGAAGGTGCGTCCGGCGCCACATCCGCTGTGGCAGCGGCTGTACGACGGCGACCGGCGCCGCCTGCCCCCAGTGGTGGAGCAGCCGCTGCATCCGGCCGGTGCGCCACAACGGCCCCGCGCAGTCGCTGAGCACCAGCGTCAGCTGCCGTCCCGTCGGATCGCGCAGCTGCTCCGCGGCCCGGACCGGCCCGGCGCCGTCCAGGGACCGTGACCTCGCGACGACCAGCCGGTCCTCGACACCGTCGTCGAGATGGTGGACGTACTGCATCGCCACCTCGCGGAACGCCCCGATGCCCGCGCAGATCTGCCGGAGTTCGTCGAAGGTGCTGTCCCAGACAGCCGTCGACGTCGATACGTCCATCAGGAGCCGAAGCCTCGCCTCACGGCCGGCGTCGGGGCGCAGGACGGGCAGCAACAAGCCGGTCTCCGCCGCCTGTTCCGCGGTCGCCTGCTCGTCCATGCGGTGGGCGCGGGTGCGGACAGGCGGGCGGTAGTGCCGCAAGGGCCGTAGCGCCCGCTGGAGTTGGAGGGGGTGGGGCAGTGTGGGGGCCGTGGGCACACGGACCCGGACGGAGTCGTCCGCCGGATCTGCGGGTCGGGCTCCTACCGTGGGCTCAGGGCTCAGCTGTCCGTGGTCGGGGGGCTCCCCCGCCGGGGCGTGGGGTTCGTGAGGTGGCTCCGCCGAATGCCCGGGGGTCGGCTGCGGGGGCCGGTGGGGCGGCGACGCCGTGCGCGGACCGTCCGGGCCCGCTTCGGTCCGGCCCAGCTGTCCGGCGAGCCACACCGCCTCGGCGAGTTCCCGTGGCGTCGCCTCGACACCCAGCGAGGCCCGCAGCCGTGCGGCCAGCGCGCTCACCGGGCCGCCACCAGGCTCCCCCCGCGAGCCCCCCATGTGCTCCCCGGGGCCGTCAGGCCCCCCTCGCCCCTCCGACATCAGCGGGCCCCGTGCCCGCCCTGGTCGAGTGGCCGCATCAGCAGTTCGGCGAGCCGCAGCCGGTCGGGCTCGCTGTCGCGCACCGCCTCCTGGGTGAGGTAGATAGCGTTGAGGAGTTGGTCGGCGGCCCGCAGCGAACCGGGGCTGGACTGGAGGAAGGCGCGGACCAGGGAGTCGGTCGCGGGCAGGCCGGCCTCGCCGAAGTGGGCGCGGACCATGGTCTCCAGACGGGCCGTGCCCCACTCGTCGTCGCGGGGCGAGGGCAGGTCGAGGTGGATGCAGCGGCGCAGCAGCGGGGCGGGGAAGTCACGTTCGCCGTTGCTGGTCATCACCACGATCGGGAAGGCCCGGCAGCGGACCCGCCCCTCCCGGACCGGAGCGCGCCGGCCGTCGTCGGTGAGGACCTCGGCCTCGGCCGTGCGCCGGGCGATCCGCTGGAGCTCGGTGATGCCGAACTCGCCTTCCTCCAAGGCGTTGAGGAGGTCGTTGGGCAGGTCGATGTCGCTCTTGTCGAGTTCGTCCACGAGCAGGACACGGGGCCGGGCGTGGGGCAGCAGCGCGGTTCCGAGCGGTCCGAGACGGAGGTAGTCGCCGATGTCCTCCGTGTACCGCTCGCCCGCGGCACGGGCCATCTGCATGTCCTGGAGGCGTGCGATGGCGTCGTACGTGTAGAGGCCGTCGCGCAGTGTCGTGCGGCTGACGATGGGCCAGTGCAGCACGCGGCCGAGGCCGAGTTCGTAAGCCAGGGCGTGCGCAAGGGTGGACTTGCCGGAACCGGGGTCGCCGGTCACCAGCAGGGGGCGCCGCAGATAGAGCGCGGCGTTGATCAGTTCCAGCTCCACGGGACGCCAGGCGATGCCGCGCAGGCCGCGGGTACCCAGGCGACGGGTCGACTCGGTGCCTAGCGGGGGTGGCCGCTCGATCACGGGCTCGCCGTCGAAGTTCCGCCACGGCGGTGGCGCGGGCAGCCGGTCGATGCCATCGTGCGGTTCGCCGACGCCCTGGTAGACGAACCAGTCGGGAGTGGTCACGGCGGTCTCCTTCGAACGGGGCACAGCATTCGGCAAGTAGTGCTCAGGGGGATTCCAGCCTGTCGTCGCACAGCGGAATCGGTCGGTGCGGATCGTCGTAGAGCAGGGCCAGGTGTTCGGCCCAGCTCGCGTCCTCGTCCGCCTCGCTGATCCGTTCGCGCAGGACCCGCACCTGTTCCGGCAGCGCGGTGACCTGTCGGGCGGCGGCGATCATCCGCGCCACGTGGTCGTGGAGCCGGTCGCAGTGCTCGCCGCAGCCGTGCGTGTGTTCGGCCTTGAGGTTCCACAGGACGACGCCGTACCCGGCGCCGATCGCCTCGGCCAGCGGGCCGCCGCTCTCGGCGGGCGGGCGGCACAACACGGGGACCGCGCCCGGCGGTGCCGTGTCCAGCATGTCCCTGGCGTACGCCGGCGACTGCACGGGCAGTGCCTTGAGGCCGCCCTCGACGACTCCGCGCCAGCGCTCCCGCCATGTCTCCTCGGGTTCGCCGCGCCGTTTCAGGCACCGCAGCACGACCTGCCGGTGCACGCCGAAGGGCCGCTCGGCGGGGTGCGGTCGCAGGCTGCGGACCACGAGGCCGGGGCGCCAGAGGTGAATATCGACGTCGAAGTGCTCCATGGGCAGGGCGAGTTCGAGCCGGGCCTGCCGAGGGACGGCGTCGAGCTGGGCGAAGGCGCGGGCGAGCGGTCCGCCGAGGAGATACGGAAGGTCCGCGAGGGCGGTTCCCTCGTCGGCCGGGCCCTCGTCCAGGGCCCGTACGGTGGCGGCGTCCCCGCGCCAGGACCAGATCCGCCAGTGGAAGCGGTCGTGCGGCCGGAAGAGGTCGGGTTCCAGCTCGACGGCCACGACGGGACCGTCACCGTCGTCCACGTATGCGTGGCGCCTCTCGGGCGGCGGGGCGACGCCCTTCTCGACGACCAGCGCCCGAAGGTGATCGGGAAGCCTGCTCGCCCGGCGCTCCACCCAGCGTTCCAGTTCCCGCGCGGCGCCGGCCGCCCGTGCCGCGGTGGCATGGGCCACTGCGCGCAGATAGTGCAGCGCGCGCAGGTCGGCGTCGTCGGGCGTGTCGTACAGCCAGCCCTGGCCATCGCGCCAGTCGATCGGAGCGGTCTCGTCCTCCCACAGCGGCTCGTGGCCGAGTACCCGGGCGATCATGTCCTGGAGTTCGGCGGGAGACTGCGGGCGGGGCAGCGCGGCGAGCAGCGCGCCCGCCTCCGCGCTGTCCCGTGGCGCCCAGGAACGGGCACCGGCGGGCCGCAGTTCGTCCTGCAGCCGTACCCAGGACACCGGGCCCTTGGCGGCCTCGTGCCAGCGGTCGTGCGCGCGGATCAGTTCCGCGTACGGATCCGCCCCCAGGGCGTTCTCCCCGCCCACCGCTCGTGCCTCGCGAAAGCCCCGCAGCGCTGCCGCCGCCACGGCCAAACCTCCGTCCCGGCCGACCCGGCGCGCCTTGACGACCCCTGCGACCACCCCGTGCTCACGGTCGAGGAGCGGCCCCCCGGAAGCCCCGCTGGGGATCTCCGTCCGGGGCCCGAGGGTGAGGCCGTACGCGCCGTCCCGGCCGTTGCACTCGCTCTCGCCGTCCCAGCGCTGCGGCAGACCGCCCTGCGGGGTGCGCCACCCGTACGCGGCGACGCTCACCGGCCGGTCGCACCGGTCCGTCAGCCGTACACAGGGGTGGTCGACGTCCGCCAGGAGCCGTACGAGGGCCAGGTCGTCCCCGGGATCGGGACCGCCCCCGAGCCAGTAGCCGAGCCGAGCGGGGACATCCAGCCGATGGCCCTGCACACGGAGCGGGCCCACGCCTTCCGCGCCCCGGGCGAGCGGCAGGACGTGCGCGCACGTCAGCACCCATCCGGGCGCGACGAAGAAACCACTGCCCCACAACGTGCCGGGGTTTTCTCTCGGGCCGATGCGCACGGTGGCCCGTATCGCGAGCTGTCCGAGCCGGTCGGTCATGCCGAGGTGGCGTCCCGGTCGCCATCGATGGGCGTGACGGTGGCGCCCGCGTCGGCTCCGGCCGCCTCGCCGTGCCAGGTGAGGGTGATCGACAGCGCCGCCTTGGCCTCCCCGTCGGCGAGCAGGGCGACGGCCCTGCCGGGCTTGAGGGCCAGCTCAACCCCGAAGGTGGCGCTGACCTCGTCGGGCCGCACGGCGCGAGCCGCGTCGAGAACGGCGCCGCCGATTCCGCGGACCAGTTCGCCCAGCTGGTCGATCCTGGCGGCCATGTGGTCGAGCGCACCGACGTCCTGGTAGGCGAACTCGTCACCGCCGACCGGCATCTCTTCGGGTGCCAGCACGCTGACCCGAGCGAGCACCTTCGCACCGCCGGGCAGCTCGATCTCCTGAATCCTGCGTTCCACTGCCGTCCCCCGTGCGCTGCCGACCAACTCGTTCCGCCGTGACGGCTGTTGCCGGCCTCGGCTCGTGTCATCCATTGTGCCTGGGCACGCGCCCATGGAGCCAATTCTTCGGCGCACTTATCCTTGCCCCATGTACTTCACGGACCGAGGCATCGAAGAACTGGAGAAGCGGCGCGGCGAGGAGGAGGTCACTTTTGAGTGGCTCGCCGAGCAGCTGCGGACGTTCGTCGACCTCAATCCCGACTTCGAGGTGCCGGTGGAGCGGTTGGCCACGTGGCTGGCCAGGTTGGACGACGAGGACGACGAGTAGGGCCGGTGTGGTGCGGGGCGCTCCTTCTGGGGCGCCTTTCTTGTTTCAGTCGTTGGTCAGGGTCACTTTTCAGTCCCGCGGGTGGGTCAGGTCGTATGCCAGTCCCAGCGCCCCGTGTGCCAGCAGCAGCGCTCCCGCCGTGAGCCAGCCGCCGCTGCGGTGTCGTAGCCCCCAGGCGGCCAGCGGGAGGCCTGTCGCCACCTGGGCCAGGGCGAGGGCGCGGGCCTTCGGGTCGCCGGACCAGAGGGGCCAGGGGGTGAGGCGACGGTCCGCGACCGCTTCGAGCTCGCCACGGACCGTTTCCTGCCGGCCCTCCCACTCGATCGTGTGAGCGTCCGGCTGGTCCCAAGCCACCTCGCGGAGGCGGTCCGCCGGTTCCCCCGGGATGAGACCCGTGGGGAGTGTCAGGCCCGCGCGCGTGAGGACCGCCAGCAGGCCCCGCAGGCGGGCGCGGGCGTCGGACGCGGGGTCCGGTTTCGTGAGGTGGTCGAGGGACTGGACGTCCAGGACCGGGTCGAGGGCCAGGCGCGCCGCGAACGTGCGCATGGCCTCGTCCTCGCCGGCCGGGGTGCCGTTGGCGAGCCAGACGTAGCCGACAGGGCGGCGGAAGCCGGACGCGAGGGTGTAGCCGCCACGGTCGGCGTCCCACCACAGGGCGAGGACGGGCCAGGGTGCGCCGACGGCCAGGGCGGTGGCCCAGCCGGTCAGGACGCGGTCGACCGGCTCCTCACCTCGCAGCCAGGGCTTGCCCTCCGGGACGAGGACGCTCCAGCCCTCGCCCGCGCGCGTGAGCAGCATGCGTTCGCGCAGCAGCCGGGCGGCGGGGGCGACGGAGTCCGGATCGGCCCGGCAGAGCAGCAGCGCTCCCGGAGCGGGGCCGGTGCGACCGGTACGGGAGGTGGCGTCCGTCGACATGATCACACGGTAGGGCGATTCATGGCGATTGGTCACATTCGAGACCCCTGACGTCCCCAGAACGAGTGTCTTGACTTTCAACGTCCACGATATATCGTGAATTGCAGGAGACGCGATATGGCGCGTTGCTACGGGGAGGTCTGCACCATGTCCGAGTGGTCCGTCACTGAGCCCAGGAAGCTCACCTTCGACGAGCCCGTGCGCGAACTCCACGTGCGCACCGTCAACGGAACAGTGAACGTGGTGGGCACGGACGAAGGTTCCGCCCGCCTTGAGGTCTCCCAGATCGAGGGACCACCCCTCGTCGTCACCCAGGAGGGCGGCACCCTCACCGTGGCCTACGAGGACCTCCCCTGGAAGGGCTTCCTCAAGTGGCTCGACCGCAAGGGCTGGCGGCGCAGCGCGGTGGTGTCGCTGGCCGTGCCGGCCGAGACCCGCGTCGAGGTGGGGGTGGTCAGCGCCGGGGCCGTCGTGTCGGGGCTGCGCGGTCCGTCCGTGGTGAAGGGGGTCAACGGCGACACGACCCTGGTCGGCCTCTCCGGCCCCGTCCGCGCCGACACCGTCTCCGGGAACCTGGAGGCCCAGGCCGTCACCGGTGACCTGCGGTTCAACTCGGTCTCCGGGGACCTCACCGTGGTGGACGGCTCCGGCTCCTCCGTGCGGGCCGACTCGGTCAGCGGCTCGATGATCGTCGACCTCGACCCCGAGGGCCCCACCGACGTACGGCTGACCAGCGTCTCGGGCGAGATCGCCATCCGGCTGCCCCAGCCGGCTGACGCGGAGGTCGAGGCCAACACCGCGAGCGGGACGATCTCCAACGCCTTCGAGGGCCTGCGCGTGCACGGCCAGTGGGGTGCGCACAAGGTCACCGGCCGCCTCGGCGCCGGCACCGGCAAGCTCCGCGCGACCACCGTCTCCGGCTCCATCGCACTCCTGCGCCGCCCGCCCCGGGAGGACGAGGAGGAGCCGTGGGATGCGGACCCCTTCCTGAAGGACAGGGGTACGAGTACCGAGCCGAGCGACACCGGAGACCCCGTTGACGCAGGGGACCCGACCGACGCCGCCGATCTCACCGACCCCCGTGACCCCGCGGACCCGGCGGACTTGGCGGACGCGGCCGACCCGGCCGACAACGGGCACAGCGCCTCGGGAGACAATTCCGTCTCCGGCCCGGCCGACGCCCCCGACCCCGATCCCGACCCCACGGACGATCCGACCCGCGCCCCGGCCGACGGCACGACCGACAAGAAGGTGCTCTGACATGCCCCCCGTCTTCGCCCACGGCCGCCTCCGCCTCTACCTGCTGAAGCTGCTGGACGAGGCCCCCCGCCACGGCTACGAGGTGATCCGGCTCCTGGAGGAGCGCTTCCAGGGGCTGTACGCCCCCTCGGCGGGCACCGTCTACCCTCGGCTGGCCAAGCTGGAGGCGGAGGGCCTGGTCACCCACACCACCGAGGGCGGCCGCAAGGTGTACGCCATCACGGACGCGGGCCGCGCCGAACTGGCCGACCGCAGCGGTGAACTGGCCGACCTGGAGCTGGAGATCCGCGAGTCGGTCGCCGAGCTCGCCGCCGAGATCCGGGCCGATGTGCGCGGCGCGGCGGGCGACCTGCGGCGCGAGATGCGGGCAGCCGCGACCGAGGCCCGCCGAGGCGGTGGCACCAAGGCGGGCACCGGCGAACACGAGGGACCCTTCGGGGACTTCACGGAGTTCAGCGACAAGGAGGCGTGGCGCGCCGCCAAGGAGGAGATGCGCCGCGTCAAGACGGAGTGGAAGGAACAGGCCAGGCGCGCCAAGGACGAGAGCCGCCGCGCCCGCGAGGAGGCCCAGCGGGCCCGCCGCCAGGCCAAGGAGGCTCAGGACCGGGCGAGGGAGCAGGCCCAGGAGGAGGTCCAGCGCATCGCCCGACGTGTCCAGGAGCAGGTACAGGACCACTTCGCGCGCGGCGACTGGCCCACGGGGGTGCGCGAGGGGCTGACCGAACTGGCCAAGGAGTTCGGCGAGTTCGGGAAGGACTACGGCAAGGAGTTCGGGAAGGACTTCGGCTTCGGCCGGGGCGGCGCAAGGACCGATAAGACCGAGAGGACGACGTCCGGCGCCGAGTACTCGCACACCCCCGAGGACTTCCCCGCCGACTACCACCCGTCCTGGGCCCACGAGGACTCCACCGGAGACCCGGCCCGCGATCTGGACCGTCTGCTCGACCGTTTCCGTGACGACATCCGTGACGCGGCCCGCGACCACGGCATCACGGCCGACCAGTTCCGCGACGCCCGCCGCCACCTTTCCACGGCGGCGGCCCACATAGGAGCACTGCTGCGGGCGCCGAAGGCGTGAGTCGACGGGCTTCAGAGCGCGCCCGACGGTGACGCCGGGCGCGGTGAGGTCTTCGTCGCAGTGCCTCCGTCAGTTGGACTGACATCCTCGCCGGACAGGCCGAAGGCGCGCAGATCCACGCGTACGGGTGCTACGGAAAGGCAGGGCCCTGAACCCGGCGAGGGCAAGCGCCCCGAAGGGATGCGGGGCACCTGCGCAGACGGCTCACGGCCATGACCGACGCTGCGCAGTTCCCCCGAGCCTGTCGTCAGCGACGCAGCGCTTCCACGGGCGGGATGCGGGACGCCCGCCATGCCGGATACAGGCCGGCGAGGAGGCCCGTGGCCAGGCCGAGTACGGGCGCCGAAGCGAGCGTGACGGGATCGAGCACAGGGGTCCACTGCCTTGCCACGGCCACGGACACCACGACCACGCTGCCGATGGAGGTGCCGACCAGACCACCCATCAGGCCGAGTGCCGTGGACTCGGCCAGGAACTGGATCGTGATGTGCCTGCCACGGGCACCCAGGGCACGCCGCAGTCCGATCTCCCCGACCCGTTCCATGACCGCGACGAGGGTGGTGTTGGCGATTCCCACGGCGCCTATGACAAGGCACACCCCGGCAAGGAGGAGAAACAGCTGGCTCAGATCGTCACCCACGGCGTTGCGCAGTGACCGCGGGTCGGGAGGCGGGGTGACCCGGAAGAACTCCGGGTGCTCGGGGCGCAGGGCGACGGCCGCCTCGTCGGCGATCTGCTGGGCGGCGCCGAGTTGGGTGGACACGAGCATCTGCGCGCCCTGGTCGCCGGGCGGGCCCCAGGTCCGTTCGGCGACGCTGCGCGGAACAGTGATCGACATCAGCAGTTCGGGCTTGCGCTCGACGTCGTCGAGTATGCCGATCACGGTGAACGAGGTACTGCCGATGAAGACGGCCGGGTGCGTGCGCAGCGTGGTGATGCCCAGCCGTGCCGCGATGGCGTCCCCGATGACCGCCACCGGCTGCCGGTGGGTGTCGTGGAAGGCGTCGAAGGCTCGTCCTTGGGCGAATGTCGCGTCGGTCGCCTGCCAGATGCCCGGGGAAGCCGCCATGACCTGGGTCTGTGCTTCGACTCCGTCGACATTGCCCATGGGTGAGGTGGCCACGGTCCGGTCCGGCCCGAGCCGGACATCCCAGTAGACCCCCGCCGCCCGTACTCCGTTTAGGCGGGAGATACGGCCGTCCGCGTCCTCGGGAAAGGCGAGGGCGGGCGCGTCAGGGTCTTTGGGCGCAGTGTCGGCGACCGTCACTTCGGTGGCGGTGAGGGTGTTGAAGCGGGTGTCGATCTGAGATGAGGCGGTGGCGGTCACCCCCAACACAGCGATGAAGGCCCCCACGCCGAGCACGGTGCCGAGTGCGGTGAGGGCCGAGCGCGCCGGCTGCTGGAGCACACCGGCCACGGCCTCGGACAGCAGATCGCGTACCGCCAGCCGCGACCAGTGTGGGGTCTCTCCGGCCAGCACCTTCACACGATCACCCGGCCCCGGGCGGGATCCGTGAGGACGCCGTCCCGAATGGTCACTGTGCGCTGCCCGTGCGCGGCGACCTGGGGGTCGTGGGTGATGACGACGACGGTCATGCCCTCACGGTGCAGTCCGTCCAGCAGGTCCAGCACAGCGGCGGCGGTCGCAGAGTCGAGGTTGCCGGTCGGCTCGTCGCACAGCAGCAGCGACGGCTCGCATACCAGGGCGCGCGCCACGGCGACGCGTTGGCGTTCTCCTCCGGAGAGCTGGGTCGGCAGGGCCGCAACGCGATGTGCGAGACCGACACGCTCCAGCACCGCCGCGGCGCGCACGCGGCGCTGCCGACGGGCGACGGACTGGTAGACCATGGCGAGTTCCACGTTCTCCTGTGCGCTGCGGTGCGGGAGGAGATGGAACGCCTGGAACACGAACCCGATGCATCGGCCGCGCAGCGCGGCGAGCCCCGATGCTTTGATGGTTTTCGTGTCGATGCCGTCGAGCAGATAGGTGCCCTGCGTCGGTGTGTCCAACAGCCCGGCGATGTTCAGCAGTGTGGACTTCCCGGACCCGGACGGGCCGACCACCGTGACGAACTCCCCCCGGCCGATGCGCAGATCGCAGGGGTGCAGGGCCGGGACCGCCGGAGGGCCGGGGTAGGTCAGCCCGACGCCGCGGAACTCGATGACGGGCGTTCGCTCGTCGCTCTTCACCGCTGTGTTCCCACTACGACGTCGGCACCCGGGTCCAGCCGGTAACCGTTCTGCGGGGTCACCTGGACGAATCCGTCCCCCGAGACTCCGACCGCGACGGGGATACGGCGTTCCTCGGCTCCCAGGCGTTCCGTGACGCTGGTCAGTCCGTCGGCGCCCGTGGACAGGGCCGAGGAGGGGACGACGAGGACCTTGTCGCCGGAGGAGGCCGCCACGATGGTCAGTTGCACGTTCTCCCCGTCGAGCTTGGCCTGCAGCGGCTGGGAGGGCGCGACCTTGACCGTGTACTTCTCACCGCCCGACAGCTGATCGCCGTCCTCACCCTGCGCTGCCGCCTCACCGACCGACGTGACCTTCCCCTCGAACTGTCGGCCCATCAACTCGGAGTAGATATGGACGAGTTGCCCTGATCTGATCATGTCGCGTTCCTGTGGAGTGACCGTTCCCTCGACCGTCAGCGCGCCCGACGACAGGGACAGGAGGCTCGCACCGGGTTCGTCTCCGACCTTCACCCGCAGGTCGTCCACGCGAGCCGGGAAGGATTCGACGAAGACAACCTCGGAGAGCGGGACCACGGGTGTGCGGGAGACCGGGGTCTCGTTACCCGGCTCCTCCTCCCCGGCCGGGTCCGGGCTCGCTCGGGGCGCCGCCGGGACTTCCACGGTCGGTGCTTCGTATCCGATGGACCGGTAGAAGGAGGCGACCGCCTGCTCGGTGCCGGGCCCGAAGACGCCGGAACGATCGGTGCCGGTGGGATGCCCGACAGCCTGAAGGGCCCGCTGCAACTGCCCGACGTCGTCGCCGCTCTTTCCCCATGACAGGTCTCGGTAGGCGGGCACCGCGCCGGGCAGCACGAACAGTGGCCGACCGGAGATCTCCAGGAGAACCTGGCCGGTGGTCGCCTTCTGCCCCGCTGCCGTTCTGACCTTGGTCACCACGGAGCGCCCGATGTCCTTGTCCGACTGCGGTCCAGGCGTGACCTCGATGTGCCGAGAAGCGGTGACCACTCCACGTGCGATCACCGCCTGCGAGATCACCCGCTTCTCGGCCTTGGCCGTGAGAATGTCCGGGGGCGGCGGTGCCGACTCCGCCGCGGCCTGGGCCGGGGACTTGACGAGAACGGCGGCTGCGGCACCCGCGCCCGTGCAAAGTACACAGGCGACGACGAGAACGGCGAGGCCCCGACGGCGAGCGCCGAGGCCCCGGTCAGCACCCTTCACCGCGTCCCTTCCACGACGGAGGCGGCCTTCTTCACCGCCGAGTCGAGGTCCCGCCGCTCCTTGTCCAGCAGTTCGCCCTGGGAGTCGATCTTCTTCTCCTGGATCGCGACTTCGGCGTCGAACCAGATCCTGGCGACATCGGTCCGGTCACGGCAGGAGATATCCGCCGTCGCGGTCTTGATCTCCAGAGACGTCACCTCTCGGGACGCGAACCGCTGGTCGTCGCTCGCGTCGAGCGGACGGTCGTACCGGAACCCGCTTGCCCGCATGCAGTCGGACCAGGCCTTGAATGCCTTGACCACGGCGGGTTCCTGCTGGGACTCGACGAAGGCGCCCGTGCTGAGCGCCTGGGCGACCGAGGTGTCGGCGGCGCTCGCCGAGATCTTCCGATCGGCTTCTCCGATACATCCGCCCTTCGGCACCGGTCTGCCCCCGACCTCGTTGGCCCCTCCCTCCAGAGCCTGCGTCTCGGGGCCCGCCCCCGATGTGTCGTCCACAGCACCGACTTCGGCCACCTTGTCGTACGCCTCCTGTTCGGCGGCTGCCGGCTTGTAGCCACGTTCGCTGGCCAGCGCCATATCGTGGATTCCGTATCGCCAGTCGACCAGGGTCTTGGGACCGAGCCTGGGCAGATCAGGAGCGGGCTGCCAGGTGAAGCCGTACTCCTTCATGCAGTCGGAAGCGAGTATCTTCCTTGCTTGCGATATCTGCTTCCGCTCGTTGTCCGAGGGAAGATACCCCTCGATGGGAAGGACCCATGTGGCGGGATCGGCAGCATCGAAGAGAACCGTCGAACTGGGCGTCACCCGGGACGACTTCGCACCGTCCGAACTTGCCGAACATCCCGCCACCGACATCACCGCCACGAGGGTCACAAGCGCACCCGAATTGCGCAACCCGCACCTCACTACAGCGTCTGCCAGGCGAAAGACGCGTTCTCGTTGTACGTCACAGAGAGATTTCTCCCCGAGCTCGGGCTCGACCAGTCCGACGACCCCTTGTACCCGCTGTTGAAGTAGGTCACCGCGTAGTAGGTCGTGTGCTTGTTCTTCACTGAGGCAGCGTTGTTCTTGATCCCCTGCCCGTTGCCGTTGCCCCCGTGGCAGAAGTTGAGTGGCTGGAGACCACCCTGCGGGGCGCCGCCGATCCGTTCGTCGGCGAAGTCGTAGACGCTGTAGCCGATGTTGCGGTACGCGCCGCCGTGGTTCGAGTTGTAGTAGATCGCGTACTTGAACGTGGACTCGGCCTGCGTCTTCGAGCAGGCCTCCGGGCTCATCTGGTTCTCGTCACTCGTGCTCGCTTGAGCCGGCGTCACCGTCAACCCCAACATGACGGCGGTGATCGCGAGCACCGAGGTTCTCAGCTTCATGGTGTTCTTCCCTTCGAGTCGGTCAGGCGGCGCGCGTGGCACGGCGGCGGCGGGCGGGCTGCGACATGTCGACGAGCACCCCGGCACCCTGGCCGGGGGCCCCATCCCAGGCGCGGAGCTTGACGGCGACCTTCTCCAGCCGCGCGTCGCCGGGCTTCACATTCAGGTAGAAGAGGCCTTCGTACGGCCGACGGTCGGCGCCGCCCCAACGGACCACGCCCTCGCAGTCGGCGAGTATGTCCCTGATCAATAGTTCCTCGGCTGCGGTGAAGCCGCCGCGCGCGCCCAGCGGATACGAGCCGGGACGGACGACAACCGCGGTGCCCGACGCCAGGTTCGACTCGGGGCTACGGCTGTCACGGATTTCCGACGGGGGCACCCACCCCTCGACCGGGCGGGGCTCGCCGCGCACGCCGAGGGCGTCGATGTCGTAGTGGAAACGGCGGATCACATGGACGAGGACGGTCTCGACATCGCCCATGCGGACACGGACGTCGAGCGGGGTGCCGGGGACGGGCCGGGTGTAGATGTTCCCGCGGTCGTCGGCGACCTTCTCCATGTCCCAGCCGTTGTGCGAGACAGTTCTGGCCAACACATGGTCCTCGCGCTGCTGGGCGCGTTCCTGGGCTCTTCGTACCGCCTCGCGCAGCTTGGCGGGGTCGGGGGTCGGGCTCGCCGCGTGTCCGGGTGTGGCGAGCAACTGTGATCCGGCGAGGGTGCCGGCGGCTATGAAGGCGGCGCGACGCAGGGCGGTGCGTCGCGACAGAGGGGCTGTCACTTCTGTTCCTCCTTGGCTTGCACGCGCGTGAATCCGGTGAGTGTGACGGCGCAGACCGCGAGGACCGCTGCCACGGGATTGACGTACGAGGGGATGACCTCCGCTTCGACGACGTCGCCGTCGCCGGTTCTGCATCCGAATCTCAGTGGAATGAACGACGGCTCATACCCGATGAGTTGTCTCGCGCCGACCGCCTTGTTGCACACACGGGACTGGTCGGTGTCGTCGAAGAAGAACAGGTGCAGAACGCCCCAGGTGTACATGGCGAGCAGGGCGGCCCACGCCAGGGTCGCCGCCGCCCCAAGCCACGCTCTCCTCGTCCTGACCGTCCGGGCACGGACCAGCAGGCTGATGCCGCGGACGGTCAGCCAGGGCGTGGCGATGACTCCGAGGACGATCAGCAGGAGCACGAGAACGGAGTTGTGTCCTTCGAAGGGAGCGTCTCCTGACACCTGAACTCCTGTCACATGTTGCGGGAGATGGAGTTGTACTTCTCCATCACGTAGTACAGGCCGAGGCGCTTCTTCGCCTCGGACAACGCCGGTTCCACGCGCGGCCCCTGGTAGCGGCGCAGGACCTCGTAGATCTCGGTGTCGGTGTAGTCAAGGCTCGGGCGCCGCAGGGCCGGGGAGTCGTCGTCGCCGCCGGGCTTGCCGTCGATGTCCCAGTTGTGGATCATGGCGACGCTGGTCAGGGCGAACTCCTCGCTGTCGTAGGCGTTCTTCCAGATCGAGTACTTGTCGTCGTCGCTGTTCACGTCGAGGATCGGGCGCCCATCGACATAATCCGCCATGAGGCAGTGGTTCCAGGCGCCGACGAGTGTCACGGCGCGCTGTTTTGCGATACCGGTGGACGTGTCCCTGATGTACTCGCCCGTGGTCGCGTACGCGGCGATCACCGCCAGCCACGCGGCCTCGTCGGATGGCTCGATGTGCCGCATCTCCCAGTAGGCGGAAGTCTGGAGCAGAGCCTTGCGCATGTTGTACCGGTTGGACAGGTTCGTGATCACGTCGTCGTGGTCGACCACGGTCGACTGGAAGCACTTCCAGTGCTGGTAGCTGCGGGTGCCGCCGTCCAGCGGGTAGCCGAGCGACTCCATGAACTTGCCAACGTCGATCTGCATGGACTCGATGATGCTGTCGGCGAGCCGCACGTCGGGCTTGCTGGGCCGGGGCGCGTCGAAGGAGCCCTGCCCGGTGTCACGGCCAGAGGCGATGTTGTTGTCGATCTCGATCGCTCCGGCGCCGGACCCGACGGTCCGCGTGACGATCTGGTCGTACGCCCAGTTTTCGGGCAGTGGATAGCCAAAGTTGCCGGAGAAGCCGGAGGACATGTCGGAGACGAAGGACGCGGTGGCGTGGCCGGCCACGGAGACACGGGTGCACACGTTGCGCGGGCCGTAGACGCCGATCGCGAACCGGTTGCCGTCGTCGGCTATGGCATCCTGAACGCCCTTGAAGTGCGGCAGGACGCTGCTGGTGACGTCCTGGTCGAGGGCGTCGAAGTCGACGGCGAAGAAGATCCGGGTGCCGGACTTGAAGCCGTGGTCGAGGGCGGCGTTGATCGCGGCCTGTGCCGCCGCGCGGCCGAGGGGGTAGCTGAAGTCCTCGGCGCCGCGCCCGAAGGTCTGGTAGATCGGGAAGCAGCGCAGACCGTTGTCGGCGATCGTCTGGAGCTCGCCGGACTGGATCGCCTTCTCGGGCAGCGATGTGGTGGACGGGTTGGTGAGGTACCGCCCGATGTACTGGATGCCCTCGGCCTTCAGCGCGGTCGCGCGCGCCGGGGTGATCCGGGTGACACCGTCGCAGGCCTCGCCCTTGCGGGCCTGGTCACCGTAGGAGACGAGGAGCGAGGCCCAGGTCGAGAAGTCGCCCCGGCCCGTGACCGGGAGCTTCGCGAACGACTGGAACTGGCTGACGGCGCTGGAGAGTCCGCTGGTGAAGGTCGAGACGAAGGACACCGGGCGCTGGTTGAGGACCATGCCGCCGGAGAACAGCTGCACCCAGGTGCCGGAGGAGCCGATGTCCAGGGTGTGGTCCCGCAAGCCGGCCTGGGTACCGGGGCCAAACACGCCGTTGGCGACACCGTCGGCCATGCCGATCGTGTACTGGACCGCGTAGAGCATGGACTTGGCGACGTCCCGGGAGTGGTGCCCGTCGCAGGGGATGATGTTGAAGTCCCTGCGGTTCACGAACTCGCCGTTGAGCCAGCGCTGTACCGCGCGGATGGCGTCCGAGCCGCTGTTGACGGTGATGTAGGCGTCCATGTTGAGCAGGCCCTTGAACACCTTCGGTGTCAGGTTGCTGCCGGGGAACGCGAAGTCGACGCCCATGTCCTGCTTGAGCTTGATCATGGACGCCTGGACACGCTCGTTGTACTTGCCGTCGATCTCACCGCCGTCGTAGCCCTTGCAGTACAGGCCCGACTGGATGATCCGGCAGAAGTTCTCGCTCGGGACCGTACCGCTGTTCAGACTCGGGTACTTCGACTGGAGCGTGCTCAGGGTCGTGGGTCCGAAAGTGTCCGACAGGGCGGTGATGCCAAGTTCGTACTGGAGAGCTCGGGTGAGGGCGAACATGGTCGTCCACCCGGTCACACCGGTCTCGGGTATGCGGTCGATGCCGAGCTTGCCCTCATAGGCGGCGTTCACGAACGTCTGGGCTCTACGGACCATCTCGTCGGCCATAGGCGACGGCTTCTCCTTCGCTGGGGCGCATGGGCGCACGGCGGCTCGCCCGCGCGGCGAAGCGACGCAGGCGCCGGTGATGAGGCGAGTGGGGCGCAACAGCGCCGGGTGGTCGAGGAGTTGAGCAGATACGCTGCGTCAGCGCGATGAACGTGACAGTTGCCAGGCGCGCGCGGGCGGCCTCCATGACCGGCATCGCAACATGTCGAGATCCCCCCTGGCGACGCTATCCCCTCGGCCGCCCGTTGACTGATGCTCTCAGCGGAACGGTCAGGACCCGCCAGATGCGAACACCACTGAAGCACAGGTAATAACTTGGTGAGTAGTATTAACATCAACCTCATGCGTGTTTGACGTAAAACCGCCACGGTCGACGCAACCGGCCTTCGCCTCTCCCCCGCCCCAAAGAACACGGACGACCGAGTCGTAGGTGACCCCGTGGTCGGCGAGGACCTCCCCGGGAACGCCGGGCCTGACCGTCAGGGCCAGCAGGATGTGTTCGTCTCCGATGTGACGGTCACGGCGGCCACCCTCGGCGTGTTCGACCGCGCCCATGACCACCGCGCGGGCGTCCTTCGTGAACCGCTCGAACATCAATGCCTCCCGTACTTCTTGTGCACGGCCTGTCTGCTCACTCCGAGTTCCGCGGCGATCTCCTGCCACGACCAGCCCTGGTTGCGCGCGCTGCGCACCTGCACCGACTCCAGCTGCTCCAGCAGCCTGCGCAGTGCGGCGACGGCACGCAGCCCTACCCGGGGATCGCGATCGCCCGCACGCTCGGCGAGATCCGTTGCTTCGGTCATGATGTCAACCTACATTGACAAGACCGGCACGTCAACCACGGTTGACAAACGCCGACGGCCGACCCGCACCCGGGTCGGCCGCCAATCGAGGAAAGGAGCAGAAGGTCAGCCGTTCGTGAGCACGACCTTCCCGAACTGCTCACCGGAGGCCACCCGTTGGAAGCCCTCGCGGGCACGGTCCATCGGGAGGATCTCGTCGATGACGGGACGCACCCCCGTGGCCGCGCAGAACGCGAGCAGGTCCTCCAGTTCGTCCTTGGTCCCCATGGTCGACCCCACGATCTTGAGCTCCAGGAAGAAGATCCGGGTCAGTTCGGCGTGCGAGGGGCGGTCGCCGCTCGTGGCGCCGGAGATGACCAGCGTGCCGCCCGGCTTGAGCGACTTCACGGAGTGCGACCAGGTGGCGGCGCCCACGGTCTCGATGACGGCGTCCACCCGCTGCGGCAGCCGCGCGCCCGACGCCACGGCCTCCACGGCACCCAGCTCCAGCGCACGCTTCCGCTTGGCCTCGTCCCGGCTGGTGGCGAAGACACGCAGCCCCGCGGCCTTCCCCAGCACGATGGCTGCCGTGGCGACACCACCGCCGGCGCCCTGCACCAGCACGGAGTCACCGGGCCGTACGCCCGCGTTCGTGAAGAGCATCCGGTACGCCGTCAGCCAGGCCGTGGGCAGACAGGCGGCCTCCGCGAAGGACAGCTCCTTCGGCTTGGGCAGCACGTTCCAGGTCGGCACGGTCACCTGCTCGGCGAACGTGCCCTGATAGCGCTCGGTGAGGATGGAACGGGGTTCCTTCGGACCGACCCCATGCCCGCTCTGCCCGATGACGGAGTGCAGGACGACCTCGTTGCCGTCCTCGTCGACACCGGCTGCGTCACAGCCGAGGATCATCGGCAGCTTGTCCTCCGCGAGGCCCACGCCACGCAGGGACCAGAGGTCATGGTGATTGAGGGAAGCGGCCTTGACGTCGACGACGCTCCAACCCGGGCGGGCTTCGGGGGCCGGGCGCTCCCCCGACTCCAGTCCGGAGAGCGGGTCGTCGCGGTCGATTCGGGCAGCGTAGACAGCGAACATGGCCTTGACGATAGGGTCCGCCGGCGGCGCGGGGAACCGGGGGACGTTGTGACACACGCCCTGTTGCGGAACGGTGCGCCTATGGGGGTGCCGGGTTCGGTTGTGGGCGGCTGCGGCCCGGTGGGGGCTGGTCGCGCAGTTCCCCGCGCCCCTAAAAGCACGACGGGCCGACAGCCGCGTACGGCGCGAAGGGGACGGGGTGGGGGGTGTCCGCCCGCAGCGGCCGGCGTCCGTCACAGAGCACATCTGAAGCAACCGAGCCGCCGGACCGAGGACGGACACCCCCCCCCCCCCCCCCCCCCCCCCCCCCCCAACCCCCCCCCCCCCCCCCCCCCCCCCCCCCCCCAACCCCCCCCCCCCCCCCCCCACCGGGCCCCGACCCCCCCCCCACCCCGCAGGGGCTCCCCCCCCCCCCACCAAGCCGAAGCAGGCCGCCGCTGGCACTCAGGGGCGCGGGTAACTGCGCAAAACGCCCGCCCCCACCCCACCCCGCACAGGCCGCCGCAGGCACCCCCCCTCACCCCACCAGCCGCACCCCACGGCAAAGAAATGGCCCCGCCCGCAACCACACCCCGGACGGAGCCACCCCAGCGAAACGATCATGCTCAGCGGCGAGCAACACCCTCAGCCCGAGCCGCCGCAGCAACCGCCGCAGTAACCGCCGGCGCCACCCGCTCATCGAACGGCGACGGAATCACATAATCGGCCGCCAGATCGTCCCCGACGACAGACGCCAGCGCCTCCGCCGCCGCGATCTTCATGCCCTCCGTGATCCGGGAGGCCCGCACCTGCAGCGCCCCCGCGAAGATGCCCGGAAACGCCAGCACGTTGTTGATCTGGTTCGGGAAGTCGGACCGCCCTGTGGCCACCACGGCCGCGTACTTGTGCGCGACATCCGGGTGCACCTCGGGAGTCGGGTTCGCCATCGCGAACACGAAGGCACCCTCCGCCATGGAGGCGACCGCGGACTCCGCGACCGTACCGCCGGAGACGCCGATGAAGACGTCGGCGCCCGCCAGCGCGTCCTCCAGCGACCCGGAGAGGCCGGCCTTGTTGGTGAACCCGGCCAGCTCGCGCTTCACGGACGTGAGGTCGTCCCGGTCGGCCGACACGACACCCTTGCGGTCGGCGACGGCGACATCCCCGATGCCCGCCTCGACGAGCATCTTGGCGATGGCGACACCGGCCGCGCCGGCACCGGAGATCACCGCACGCAGATCCCCGATCGACCGCCCGCTCAGCCGCGCAGCGTTCCGCAGCGCCGCCAGCGTCACGACCGCGGTCCCGTGCTGGTCGTCGTGGAAGACGGGAATGTCCAGCCGCTCCTGGAGCCGCTTCTCGATCTCGAAGCACCGAGGAGCCGAGATGTCCTCCAGGTTGACACCACCGAAGGACGGCGCGAGACGGACCACGGTCTCGATGATCTCGTCGACGTCCGTGCAGGCCAGCGCGAGCGGAACCGCGTCCACACCGCCGAACTGCTTGAACAGGATCGCCTTGCCCTCCATCACCGGGAGGGAGGCCTCGGGCCCGATGTCACCGAGCCCCAGCACGGCCGTACCGTCGGTCACGACGGCGACGACGGACGACTTCCATGTGTAGTCGTGGACGAGTTCCGGCTGCTCGGCGATGGCGCTGCACACCTTCGCCACGCCGGGCGTGTACGCGAGGGACAGGTCGTCCTTGTCACGGACCGGCACGGTGGCCTGCACGGCCATCTTGCCGCCACGGTGCAGCGCGAACGCGGGGTCGAAGGAATCGAGGGGCTCCGCCCCGCCTTCCTGGCCCGTATGACTGTCGCTGCGAGGATTGACGATCTCCGCTGCCACTTTGTTGTACCCCTTAGGTCTTCATGGTTTGAGGGTGGCCGCTCCTGGTTGAGGAGCGGGCGGGCACCGCGCACGGCCCTGGTCGTGGACACATACGGATACGTACGGGCCGGTACGCGACGGGCGCGCCGCACACGCGCCCTGAGCCCCGGATGAGGGGTGTAGAGAACCTTCTTACCGGACGACCGGCGCCGAGGACGAGTCCAATACGTGCAAGGTCACATGTCGCAACGCAAATCGATCATCGATCACCGGAGAGCGGTGACATGAATCATGGGACATGATCCGGACAAGTCCTCCACAGCCCCTTGACGATCACCGAGCGGGCGCTCAGCCCACCTCACCCGGCCCCGGCCCGATCTCCCGCGACGCGACCCGCACCGAAGATCTTCCCGCCGGAATGCCAGATTCCCGCAGATGGTCCGGTCACGATGTACGGACATGGTGCGGTTCGGAGGCCACCCGTTATCCGATTTTGACATGGCTGGCCCCCTGAATGGTCCAGTCCGAATGGCAAGATGCCGTAATCACACGAGGTCGCGACACTCGAAGGCGTGTGCTCTCGTCGACCTGAGGAACGAAGGCAGTGCTGCCGAACCCATCGGCAGCAGCCCGCCCATCGGCAACTCCACCCATCCGCCGGAGGAACCCACCATGACCGCAAGCTCCACCCGTCGTACGACCGTCGCGCGCACCAGGACAGCCGCGGTAGGTGCGATCGCGGTCGCAGGCGCACTGATTCTCACCGGTTGCGGTGACCAGACCGGCAGCGGCAGCTCCGACGAGTCGTCCAACAGCGCGCCGCTGTTCGACAAGCTCCCTGCGAACATCCAGAAGGCCGGCGTCATCAAGGTCGGCACCAACGCCGAGTACGCCCCCATGGAGTACCAGGAGGGCGGCAAGATCGTCGGCGTCGACCCCGACATCGCGGCGGCGCTGGGCAAGCAGCTGGGCGTGGAGTTCCAGTTCACCTCGGGCTCCTTCGACGGCCTGATCAGCTCCCTGAACTCCGGCCGCTACGACGTCGCCATGTCCTCCATCACGGACACCAAGGCGCGCCAGGAGGGCCTGGACGACAAGGGCAAGAAGCTCGGCCCGGGTGTCGACTTCGTCGACTACTTCACGGCCGGCACCGCCATCTACGTCCAGAAGGGCAACCCGAAGAAGATCGGCTCGATCGATGACCTCTGCGGGCAGACGGCCGCCGTGCAGCGCGGCACGACGTACGAGCAGGCGCTGCAGGCCCAGTCCAAGAAGTGCACCGAGGCCGGCAAGAAGAAGATCGACATCGAGCCCTTCGAGAACGACACCGAGGCGCAGACCCGGGTGAAGTCGGGCGGCGCCGTCGCGGGCGTCAACGACTACCCGGTCGCCGTCGACATCGCCCGCAAGGCCGACGGCGGCAACGCCTTCGAGGTGGTCGGCGAGCAGGTCGACGCCGGTCCGTTCGGCCTCGCCGTGAACAAGGACAACAAGGAGCTCACGAGCGCCCTTGAGGCGGCCGTGAACGCCATCATCAAGGACGGCACGTACAAGAAGGTCCTGGAGAAGTGGGGCGCCGAGACCGGCGCCATCGACAAGGCCGCGATCAACGGCGGCAAGTGACGGACCCGTACCACTGAAGGGCAGTCACTGTGACTGACAAGCTCGACAAGGAACCGGCGGACACGCCGGGGCCCGCCGTCGCCCCCGAGGCGATCAAGGCCATCCCCGTACGCCACTACGGCCGTTACGTCAGCGCCGTCGTCGTACTGGCGCTGGTGGCCCTGCTGGTCAACGCGTTCGCCACCGCCGAGAAGATCCAGTGGAACGCGGTCGGCGACAAGCTGTTCGACTCCACGGTCCTCGCCGGCGCCGGCCGCACCCTGCTGATCACCGTTCTGTCGATGATCCTGGGCGTGGTCCTGGGCGTCGTGCTGGCCGTGATGCGGCTGTCCAAGAACCCGGTGACGAGCTGGGTGGCGTGGGTCTACATCTGGTTCTTCCGCGGGACGCCGGTCTACGTCCAGCTGCTGCTCTGGTTCAACCTGGCGCTGATCTTCCCGGTCCTGAATCTCGGTCCGATCTACAAGGACGAGATGACGGACGTGATGACCCCGTTCATGTGCGCCCTGCTGGGTCTCGGCCTGAACGAGGCGGCGTACATGGCGGAGATCTGCCGCGCCGGTCTGCTGGCCGTCGACGAGGGCCAGACGGAGGCCTCGCACGCGCTCGGCATGAGCCATGCCAAGACGCTGCGCCGAATCGTGATCCCGCAGGCGATGCGGGTGATCGTGCCGCCGACGGGCAACGAGTTCATCAACATGCTGAAGACCTCGTCGCTGGTGTACGCGGTGACGTACAACGAACTGCTGCGCGCCACCTCGACGATCGGCTCGACCAGTTACGCCGTGATGGAGATGCTGTTCGTGGCCTCCATCTGGTACCTGGTCATGACCAGCGTGTTCAGTGTCTTCCAGTACTACCTGGAGCGTCGCTTCGCCCGCGGTTCGTCCCGAAGCCTGCCGCCGACGCCGTGGCAGCGGATCAAGGTCAACCTGATGGCGTTCAGCCGTGAAAGGGGCGGGGCATGACCGCCATGGTGAGGGCCGAGGGTGTCCACAAGTCCTTCGGTCTGGTCGAGGTCCTCAAGGGCATCGACCTGGAAGTGAAGCAGGGCGAGGTCTTCTGCCTCATCGGCCCCTCGGGCTCCGGCAAGTCGACCTTCCTGCGCTGCATCAACCATCTGGAGAAGATCAACGCCGGGCGGCTGTACGTCGACGGCGAGCTGGTCGGCTACCGCCAGAAAGGCGACAAGCTCTACGAGCTCAAGGACAGCGAGGTCGCGCTGCAGCGCCGGGACATCGGCATGGTGTTCCAGCGGTTCAACCTGTTCCCGCACATGACGGCCCTCGAGAACGTCATGGAGGCGCCGGTCCAGGTCAAGGGCACGGGCAGGAACCAGGCCCGGGAACGCGCGACGGAGCTCCTGGAGAAGGTGGGCCTGGCCGACAAGGCCAACTCCTACCCGGCGCAGCTCTCCGGCGGCCAGCAGCAGCGGGTCGCCATCGCCCGGGCCCTCGCGATGGACCCGAAGCTGATGCTCTTCGACGAGCCCACCTCGGCCCTCGACCCCGAGCTGGTCGGCGACGTCCTCGACGTCATGCGCGACCTCGCCGAGTCCGGCATGACGATGGTCGTCGTCACCCACGAGATGGGCTTCGCCCGCGAGGTCGGCGACAGCCTGGTCTTCATGGACGGCGGCGTGGTCGTGGAGTCCGGCGACCCCCGCGAGGTCCTGACCAACCCTCAGCACGAGCGCACCCAGGCGTTCCTGTCGAAGGTGCTCTAGCGGTACGACGACGAAGGGGCGGTACGACGAGGTCGTACCGCCCCTTTCGCATGCCCCTACTTCAGCGCGAGCAGCAGCGTGTCCGACGGTGACGACCACACCGGACGGATCTCGCCGAAACCGGCCTCGCGCAGCACACGCGCATGCCAGTCCGCCGACGGTGTGTCGCCCTCCGCGTGCTCGCCGTAGATCTCGAAGCGGCGGGCGGTCGGCTCCCCGAGCGTCGGGTGCTCGGCGGCCAGCCGCCACCACTCGGCCCAGTCGACGGCGCCGTCGCGTCGCGCCCGCTCCATGGCGGCGTGCCGATGGGCCCGTTCGGCCGCGTTGATCCGGGGAGTGCTGTCGTCGATCATGTGGTCGGCGTTCAGGAACACGCCGCCGTGCCGGACCAGTTCGGAGATCCGGCCGTAGAGCGCGGCGAGGGGGTCGCGGCGCAGCCAGTGGAGGGCGGTGGCGGTGAGGACCGCGTCGTACGACTCGTGCGGCAGCCGTGCGGGCCAGTGCGGGTCCGTCAGGTCGGCCTCGACGAGGGTGACCCGGTCGTCGCCCTCGAAGGTGCCGCGCGCGATGGTGAGCAGGGCGGGGTCGAGGTCGATCCCGGTGCTGGTGGCCTGCGGGAAGCGGGCGAGCAGCCGGGCGGTGATGGTGCCGGTGCCGCAGGCGAGGTCGAGGACGCGCGGTTCGGGCCCGACGAGGGCCTCGACCATGTCGAGCATGATCCGGAACCGCTCCTCGCGGTCCGGCATGTACCACTCCTGCTGCCGGTCCCAGCTCTCCTGCCAGCCCTGCCAGTCGGTGTCGACACCGGTGGTCATTCGAGCCCCCTGTCCCCTCGCTGTCGTAATACCCTGGATACACGATCAGCTGTTACCCGACCGCATCACGACGATAGAACGCCTCCGTAAGGACTACAAGTGGAACTGGCCTATTACTCGGACTACGCCGTACGTCTGGTCAACAGCGAGGACCCGGCCCGGGGCAAGGACGCGCTGACCTCGGTCGAGGCCGTCCGTGATCTGTTCGGGGTGAGCCAGGAGGCGGGCCGCCGGGCCACCGAGACCGACGTCACCCGCTTCCGCTCGGTCCGCGGCCGGCTGCGGGCGGTCTTCGAGGCGGCGGACCAGGGCGACGAGTCACTGGCGGTGAACCTGCTGAACTCACTCCTCCTCGAGTTCCCGGTGAGCCCGCAGATCTCCGGACACGACTTCCGCGACGACGACGGCCGCCCGCTGTGGCACATGCACCTGGCGGACCATCCGTCCAACGCGACGGCGGGCTACGCGGCCATCGCCGCGATGGGCCTGGCCTTCCATCTCACCGAGTACGGCGTGGACCGGCTGGGCCTGTGCGAGGCGGCCCCGTGCCGCAACGCCTACCTCGACACCTCCACCAACCGCTCCCGGCGTTACTGCTCCGACCGCTGCGCCACCCGCGCCAACGTGGCCGCCTACCGGGCCCGCAAGCGCCTGGAGGCCGACCGGTCGGGGAAGACGGGCCGTACGGCGGACAGCGCCCAGCGCACGGCGGCCAGCGGCGAGCGCTGACCGGACGGGAGCGGCCGGTACCTGAGCCGGGCCCTCCCCAGGACGAGGTCCTCCGGTACGGCGCCGTAGTCAGAGCTGTCGCCGCCCGCGAACGCGTTGTCCCCGAGCACCCACCAGCCGCCCTCGCGCCGTTCCACGGCCCGCTTGACGACGAGCAGGTCCTGCTGGAAGGGATGGCGCAGGATCACCACGTCACCGGGCCGGACCCGGGCACCCCAGTGGACGACCAGCTGGTCCCCGTGATGGAGGGTCGGCACCATCGACGGCCCGGTCACCTCGGCCACCCCCACGAAGGGCAGCAAGGACCTCTCCCGCTCGGTCTCCTGCGACAGCTCCGGCATCCCCGGCACCTCCCCGGTACGTTCGTCCACCAGTCTCAGTCTGACCCCGGACTTTTGTCCTAAGCCCATGGGGGCACTCGCGAATTCGCCTCTCCCAGGGAGTAATGTCGCACCTGAGAAGACGATCACGAGGAAGGAATGCTCCATGCTTTCCCGCCTGTTTGCCCCCAAGGTCAAGGTCAGCGCACACTGCGACCTGCCCTGCGGTGTGTACGACCCGGCCCAGGCCCGCATCGAGGCGGAGTCGGTGAAGGCCGTGCAGGAGAAGATGGCCTCCAACGACGACCCGCACTTCCAGGCGCGTGCCACGGTCATCAAGGAGCAGCGCGCCGAGCTCGCGAAGCACCACGTTTCCGTGCTCTGGAGCGACTACTTCAAGCCCCCGCACTTCGAGAAGTACCCGGAGCTGCACCAGCTGGTCAACGACGCCCTCAAGGCCCTCTCGGCCGCCAAGGGCTCGACCGACCCGGCCACCGGCCAGAAGGCTCTGGACTACATCGCCCAGATCGACAAGATCTTCTGGGAGACCAAGAAGGCCTGACACACGGCCTGCTCTGCCTGATCGGCGATCGGTGCACCATCGCGGATCGGGAAGCGTGCCGAAGGGGCCCGGACGGTTCACCGTCCGGGCCCCTTCGTGCTGTTCAGGCCGTCGGACGCGGCTCGCGGGGCCGCAGCCGGTGGGCGAGCCGGCCCAGTACCGCGGCGTTGACCAGGCCGGACACGGCCACGCCTGCGGAGAAGAGCAGGGGGCTCAGCCAGTCGAGACCGGAGTACTGCACGGGGGCCGACGGGAGCAGGGCGAAGAAGCTGAGCGGGGCCGCGGCCATGAGGGGCCAGATGCCGGCGAACCCCGGGTCCGGGGAGAGGTAGACGGCCCACAGGAAGACGCCCAGCGAGGCCGCGACCACGGCGAGATACGCGCGCGCGAGCCAGTTGTCGACGGCTGGCGCCAACAGGGCGCGGAGCCGGTGCGGAACGGGCTCCCGCGGGCCGGGCCGTGCCGACCGCGGGGTGCGCCGTGCGAACCCCGCCCCGAACCGTGCGGACCCGGTGGCGGGCCGAGCCGCCCCCGTGGCGAGGGCGCCCAGCGCGGCGGCGTTCACCAGGGCGCACACCAGGAGCCATACGGCCCAGAGGCCGACGGCGAGCACCTCGACCGCTGCGCCGCCCTGGGTGCCGGGGCCGAACGGGAGGGGCACGGCCAGGAAGGAGAGGGGCGCGGTGAGCAGCATGGGGGCCATGGCCAGGAGGCTGTCCGGGAACAGGAACGTGGACAGGACTGACGCGGCGAGGACCCCGAGATAGCCACGGGCGAGCCAGTTGCCGGTGGCGAGGGCGAGCAGTCGGCGTGGGCGGGAGGCTTTCGACATCGCGGCTTCCTTCGGGTCGGTCCTGTGGGCTGTCTCCACGGTGTCCCGGGCGCCGCGCTCCGGCATGAGTACCGGTACTCATGCCGGCCCAGGAATAGCCCCTGTCCTGGCGGGACTTGACACTGGAGTCGATCCGAGAAGCCGGAGTGGGGGCAGGGATGAGTGGGGAACGCGCACTGGTCGTCGGCGGTGGCGGAGTCGCCGGGATCGCGTGGGCCACGGGAGTCCTCGCGGGGCTCGCCGACTCGGGCGTGGACGTCGGCGACGCGGACCTGCTGCTCGGCACCTCGGCCGGCTCGGTCGTGGCCGCGCAGCTCGCCGGTGCGACACCGCTGCCTGAGCTGCTGCGGTCCCAGGTGGACCCCGCGTTCCAGCGCGAGGAGCTGCTGCCGCGCGAGGGCGCGCTCGCCGCCGTCTTCGAGTTCGCCGCGAAGCTGGACGCCGAGGTCGGTGACCCGGTCGAACGGCTGCGCAGGACGGGCGAGATGGCGCTGGCCGCCGACACCGTGACCGAGGCCGAGCGGCGGTCCGTCATCGAGGGCCGGCTGCCGTCCCACGACTGGCCGGGGCGCCCGCTGTCCGTGATCGCGGTGAACGCCCGCACCGGCGAGACCCGGGTCCTCGACCGCGCCTCGGGCATCGGCCTGGTGGACGCCGTGGCCGCGAGCTGCGCCGTCCCCGGCGTCTGGCCCGCCGCGACCATCGACGGTGTCCCTCACATCGACGGCGGTGCTCGCTCCTTCACCAACCTCGATCTCGCGGCCGGACACGCCCGTACGCTCGTCGTCGCCCCGATGCCCGACCCGGTGCTGGAGGCCGACGCGGCCGCCATAGTGGAGCGCGGCGGCCTCGTCGAGGTCATCACCCCCGACGAGGCCGCCCTCACCGCGTTCGGCGACGATCCGCTGTCCCCGGCGAGCAGGACACCCGCGGGCCACGCGGGTTTCGCCCAGGGCACGGAGGCAGCGCCGGCGGTCGCCGCCCTGTGGAGCAGCTCCTAGGCCTCGCCCGCCTCCAGCAGGCCCGCCGCCGCGCCCACGACCCGCGGGTCCGGCGTACCGACGACCTCCTCGTCCTTGTCCGAGTAGTCGAAGCGGGCCAGCACACTGCGCATCGCCTCGACGCGGGCCCGCTTCTTGTCGTTGCTCTTGACCACCGTCCAGGGCGCGAACTCGGTGTCCGTCTCACGGAACATGGCGACCTTGGCGGCGGTGTAGTCGTCCCAGCGGTCCAGGGAGGCGAGGTCCATGGGGCTGAGCTTCCACTGCCGTACGGGATCGATCTGGCGGATGGTGAAGCGGGTGCGCTGCTCGCCCTGCGACACCGAGAACCAGAACTTCAGCAGGTCGACGCCGTCGTCCACGAGCATCCGCTCGAACAGCGGGGCCTGCCGCATGAAGCGCCGGTACTCGTCGTCCGTGCAGAAGTCCATGACCCGCTCGACTCCGGCCCGGTTGTACCAGGACCGGTCGAACAGCACGATCTCGCCCGCGGTCGGCAGATGTTCGACGTACCGCTGGAAGTACCACTGCCCGCGCTCGCGCTCGGTCGGCTTCTCCAGCGCCACGACCCGCGCGCCACGGGGGTTCAGGTGCTCCGTGAAGCGCTTGATCGTGCCGCCCTTGCCGGCCGCGTCCCGCCCTTCGAAGACTATGACGAGCCGACGTCCGCTCTCCTTGATCCAGCTCTGCAGCTTCAGCAGTTCGATCTGCTGGAGCCGCTTGTGCCAGTCGTACTCCTTGCGCTCCATGCGGTGCGCGTAGGGGTAGTTCTCCCGCCAGGTGTCGATCGGACTCCCGTCCGGGCGGATCAGCACCGGGTCGTCGGGGTCGGTGTAGTCGACCTTCAGGTCGCTCAGCAGGGGCGTCATCGTAAGTCCCCTCTCAGTGGAACTGCGGCACGATCAGATAGATGCCGTACGCCACCACGGCCGCGCAGGCGAGGAAGCACAGTCCGGCCTGGGCGACGCCGAGAGTCGACGTGCTGCTGCCATCCTCACTCGCTCCCTCGAAGCGGGCGAGGCCGAGGACGCCGAGGGCGAAGACGACGACCACCGCGATGGTGACGCCGATGCTCACCGCGGTGACCTGGCCGAGTGCGGTCCAGTCGATGCTCATGACAGGAACTCCTAGGAAGGGCTCAGGCGGCCGTGCCGACGCTGGCCGGCGCCGCGGTGCGGATTGCGACCTCGTGGCCGTCGTTGACGTTGTGGTGGCTCACCGGGTTCCTGCGGGAGATGAGCACGATGCCCGCGGCGACGGCGGCGCCGACCAGCGCGACGACGACGGTGCCGAAGTTGCCGCCGTGCTTGACCGCGCTCGCGGAGAGGCCACCCACCAGCGCGGCGGCGGGCAGGGTGATCAGCCAGGCGAGGACCATCCTGCCCGCGATGCCCCAGCGGACCTCCGCCAGCCTGCGCCCGAGACCCGCGCCGAGGATGCTGCCCGAGGCGACCTGGGTGGTGGACAGGGCGAAGCCGAGGTGGGCGGAGGTCAGGATGACCGTCGTGGACGCGGTCTCGGCGGCGAAGCCCTGCGGGGACTGGATCTCGGTGAGGCCCTTGCCCATGGTGCGGATGATCCGCCAGCCGCCCAGGTAGGTGCCGAGGCCGATCGCGAGACCCGCCGAGGCGATCACCCAGACCGGCGGACCGGCGTCATGGCCGAGCGCGCCCGCCGAGATCAGGGTCAGCGTGATGACACCCATGGTCTTCTGGGCGTCGTTGGTGCCGTGCGCGAGGGAGACGAGGGAGGCAGAGGCGATCTGGCCGAGCCGGAAGCCCTTGGTCACCGAGTCCTTGCGGCCTCGGGCGGTGAGCTTGTAGGCGAGGTAGGTGGCGATCAGCGCCGCCACACCGGCCACGACCGGGGAGGCCACGGCCGGGATCAGGATCTTCTCGACAACCTTGTCAAAGTTGACGCCATGGGACCCGGCACCGACCCACACCGCGCCGATCAGGCCGCCGAAGAGGGCGTGCGACGAACTCGACGGCAGGCCGACCAGCCAGGTCAGCAGGTTCCACAGAATCGCTCCGACCAGCCCCGCGAAGATCATCCCCGGGGAGACCAGGGTGTCGTCCACGATGCCGCCGGAGATCGTCTTGGCGACCTCGGTCGACAGGAAGGCGCCGACGACGTTCAGGACGCCGCTCACCAGAACCGCGGTCCGGGGTTTCAGCGCGCCGGTGGCGATGGACGTCGCCATGGCGTTGGCCGTGTCGTGGAATCCGTTGGTGAAGTCGAAGGCCAGGGCTGTGACGATGACGACCGCCACGAGGAACGTGATGTGGTCCATGCCTCCCATGGGAACAAGCGCTTCCATACGGCAGGCGAACGTGAGGCAAAGCCCGTTCCAGGTCCACGCACCCGGCTCGTGAGCGTCGTGCGATGCTGGCGTGATGGTGAGCATCGAGGATCTGGTGCGGCTGCGGCAGGCACGGGACAGGATGGACCGCGAGTACACCGAGCCGCTCGACGTCACCGCGCTCGCCCGCACCGCGCTGATGTCACCGGGCCACTTCCAGCGCAGCTTCCGCACGGCCTTCGGCGAGACGCCGTACGGCTATCTCATGACCCGGCGCATCGAGCGCGCGAAGGCCCTGCTGCGGCGCGGGGACCTGTCCGTCACCGACGTGTGCATGGCCGTGGGGTGTACATCCCTCGGGTCCTTCAGCTCCCGCTTCACGGAACTGGTGGGCGAGACCCCGAGCGCCTACCGCGCCCGCGACCACGAGGAGATCGCGGGCATCCCCCCGTGCGTGGTTCGCAGGCACACCCGGCCCCGGCGGGCCTAACGTGAAGCCATGGACATCAAACTCAGGAACTGCTTCATCGCCGTGGACGACCACGACAAGGCGATCGCGTTCTACCGGGACGTTCTGGGCATGGAGGTGCGCAACGACGTCGGGTACGAGGGGATGCGGTGGGTGACGGTCGGCTCGCCGCTCCAGCCGGACGTGGACATCGTCCTGGAGCCACCGGCCGCGGATCCGGACGCGTCTCCCGCGGACAAGGAGGCGATGGCGCGGCTGCTGGCGAAGGGGTTGCTGCGGGGGGTCAACTTCACCACGAGCGACTGTGACGCGTTGTTCGCGCGCGTGCGGGAGTCCGGGGCCGAGGTGATCCAGGAGCCGATGGACATGCCGTACGGGGTGCGGGACTGTGCGTTTCGGGATCCGGCGGGGAATCTGCTGCGGTTCATGGAGGCCCGCTGACCTACGATCGCCTCCATGAGCCAACCGATCTTGTGGACCCACGCCTTCGTCGACCGCCCGCTGCGGGTGTTCGGCCGGGCCTGTGAGTTCTGGACGGCGGTCACGGACACCCGGCTGTCCGAACTCAGGGGTGAGCGGCGGGAGTTCGTGACCCTGCTGGCGGAGGGTGCCGACGCCTGCGTCAAGGTGCAGGGTGTGGTGTCGGGCGAGGGTGGCGCGCACCTGGACTTCGCCGTCGAGGACGTACCGGGGTTCGTGGAATCGGCGCGTGGCCTGGGGGCGGAGCTCGTCACCGAGCATGCCCGGTGGGCGGTACTGCGCTCGCCCGCCAGGCAGTTGTTCTGCGTCGGCCCCTGGCACGAGGGCGAATCCGTCCGCCCGCCCGTCGTCCGCGGCAGCCGCCTCGACCAGGTCTGCCTAGACGTCCCGCCGTCCCTCTACGACGCCGAAGTCGCCTTCTGGACCGCCCTGTTGCCCGAGTGGGAGTCATTGCCCGGCTCGCTTGCCGAGTTCCATGTGCTCAAGCCCCCGCCCGGACTTCCGGTCCGTATCCTCCTCCAGCGCCTCGACGAGGAACGGCCCGCAGCCGCCCATCTGGACCTGGCCTGCGCGGACATCAAGGTGACGCGGGCTGAACACGAGCGGCTGGGCGCCGAGTTCGTCGCCGAGGGCAGGAGCTGGACGGTGATGAGGGACCCGGCGGGCGGCCTGTACTGCCTGACGGGGCGGGACCCGGAGACGGGCGGGCTGCCTAGCCGGAGATGAAGGCGCAGGCCACTATCGTGCGGTCGCCGTCAGGGTCGGTGGTGGGGCTTGGGCACATGGTCCGCCGCTCCTCCGGAAGCGTGGGGGACGGACTGCTCTCCTCCCAGCCGTACGGCCCCGACGGCTGGGCCGAGTCCTGGAGCCAGAGCCTGAGCCCGCCCGCGACGACCACGAGAGCCGCCCACACCAGCAGCGCCCAGCGCAGTAACCGGCGGCGACCGCTCACCCCCACGGCTCCACGTCGACGACCGCGTCCACCGGGATGGGCCCGTAGATGTGCGGGAACTCCTCGGCGCCGGGCTCGGGGGCCTCGTACTTCAGCGGTACGTCGAGGCGGGCGGGGTCGATGACGAGGAGCACCAGGTCCGGTACCCCGGCGAAGAAGCGCGCGGCCGTGCCGGGCAGCTGCTCGCGCGTCGAGCAGTGGATGAAGCCCTCCTCCTGGAGGGTGCGCCCTCGTGTCGAGATCTCGTACGTGCCCCGGGCGCGGGCCTCCTCCCAGAGTGAACGTTCTGTCAGGTGCACGATGTGATGGGTTGTGGCCATGACGTCACGTTAAGGCCTCAGCCGTGCCGCCCGCCCCCGCAAATAGCGCTGCTCGGGCAGGCTCAGGGTCTTGGCGGCGGCCGACTCGTACGCGGCCCGCGCCTGCTCGTACGCACCGGCCCGTTCCAGCAGATGCCCGCGTACGGCGTCCAGCCGGTGCCCCAACTCGTCGGTGAGCGCGTCCAGTTCCGCGAGCCCCGCATCCGGTCCGTGCACCATCGCGACCGCGACCGCCCGGTTCAGCCGCTCCACGGGCCCGGGAACGAGCCGTACGAGAACGTCGTAGAGGCCGAGGATCTCCCGCCAGTCGGTCTCGTCCGCGGAGGGCGCCTCGTCGTGTACGGCGGCGATGGCCGCGCGGATCTGGTAGGGCCCCGCGTGGCGGCGGGCCAGGGCCCGGGTGACCAGGGCGACGCCCTCCTCGATCGCCGCCTTGTCCCAGCGGGCGCGGTCCTGTTCGTCGAGGGGGACGAGGTCGCCGCTCGGGCCGGTGCGGGCGTCCCGGCGGGCGTCCGTGAGCAGCATCAGGGCGAGCAGGCCCGCGATCTCGCAGTCGTCGGGCAGGAGACGGTGGACCGTGCGGGTCAGGCGGATCGCCTCGCCGGCGAGGTCGCGCCGCTGGAGGGCGGGTCCCGAGGTCGCCGTATGGCCCTCGTTGAAGATCAGGTAGAGGGTGTGCAGGACCGCGGGCAGCCGCTCCTCCCAGTTCTCCGGCCGCCCGAAGCTCACGCCGCGCACCTTCTGCTTGGCCCGGCTGATGCGCTGCGCCATGGTCGCCTCGGGCATGAGGTACGCCCGCGCGATCTCCGCCGTGGTCAGACCGCCGACCGCGCGCAGGGTGAGCGCGATCTGCGCGGCCGGAGCGAGCTGCGGATGGCAGCACAGGAACAGCAGGGACAGGGTGTCGTCCGCGCGTGGCGCACGGTCGGCGACGGCCGTCTCGCGCACGCTCAGCGCCGCGGCCCGCTCCTCCCGGGCCCGCCGCGCCTCCTCCGCGCGCAGCGCGTCGGTCAGCCGCCGCGAGGCCACCCTGATGAGCCACCCTCGCGGATTGTCGGGCAGTCCCGCCGACGGCCACTGCCCGGCCGCGGCGAGCAGTGCGTCCTGTACGGCGTCCTCGGCGATGTCGAAATGGCCGTACCGCCTGACCAGCGCGCCGAGGACCTGCGGCGCGTGCAGGCGCAGCAGGTCCTCGGTCTCGCTGGTCGGCCGCACGGTCCTCAGATGTCCCCGGCGCCGTCCAGGATGGGCCGGATCACCACGGGGTACTCGGGGGCGCCGGCGGGCTGGGGGCACTGGGCGATGCGCTCGGCGATCTCCGTGACGCGCTCCAGGCTCTCGCACTCCAGCACCCAGTAGCCGCACAGCAGCTCCTTGGTCTCGCTGTACGGCCCGTCGGTGATCACGGCCTTGCCGTCCGCGTCCCGGCTGACGTGGCGGACCTTCGCCGGCTCGGCGAGGCCCTGGCCGTCGAGCATCTCGCCGGTCTCGGACAGGTCGTCGTTGATCGCGCCCATGAAGGCGTACATCGTCTGGATCTCCTGCTCGCTCCAGGCGGGGGAGTGCTCGGAGCCCTTGCCACGCATGGCCTCGTAGTCGGCCTGCGTTCCCTGCACCATGACCAGGTACTTCATGATTCCGCTCCTTCGACGTCGGTCGGCTCGGCCGCCCGGGGGCGGCTCTCACAGGGGACGTCGGAGCCGGGGACGGATTCTCGACAGAGTTCAGGAACTTTTTCCGGCGGGTGTGCCGCCGTGGTCCTCGTCGGACTCGGTGTCCGCGTCGGCGTACGCCTCGCACTCGGGGTTGTGGCACGGGCCACCCACCCACACGGGGACCCACGCACCCAGCGTCTTGTGACGCCGTACGACTGTCTGGACCGGCTGTCCGCAAGCGGGACAGACGCGTTCGTCGCTGCCCATGTTCTCAGGGTAGGGCGAAGGGGCCGCGGGCGCTTGCGTCAGCTCTTTTTGCCGTACGTCCGCACCACTACGCCGTTGTCGAACGTGCGCGTCGTGTCGAGCGTGAACTCGGTGACGGCGAAGCGGGAGCCGAACATCGGCATGCCGGTGCCGAGCACGATCGGGTACGTCTTGATGACGAGTTCGTCGATCTCGTCGCGCAGTTCGCCCGCGACCTTGGAGCCGCCGCACAGGTGGATGCCGAACTCGCTGTCCTCCGCCTTCAGTTCGCGCACCTTGATCGTGTCGAACTCCTTGAGCCCGACGCCGTCGGTGCCGATGAGCCGTCGGACATGGCTCGGGTTGGTGTCGGGATGCTCCGTCTTGAGGTACTCGGCGAACTCCCCCACGACGAAGGGGTACATGAACGACGCGTCGCCGCTCTCGTCGGCGATGAAGCCGTCGATCGAACAGGCGATGAAGTACGTGAGCTTTCGCAAGCGGCCACATGGCCGGCAATCCGGAGCGCCGGACCGCGCTCGTGGACACGGGAGTCGAGCTGCTCGCCCGCGAGGGGGCACGAGGGCTGACGTTCCGCGCGGTGGAGACGGAGGCCAGGGTGCCGGTCGGCACGGCCTCCAACTACTTCGCGCACCGCGACGACCTGCTGAAGCAGATCGACGCCCGTCTCCACATCCGGCTCGCCCCCGACCCGGACAAGCTCGCCGAGCCGCTGACTCTGCCGAAGGACCGTTCCCTGGTCGCGGCGTTCATGAACGACCTGATGGCTCGCGCGCCCCACGACCGCACGGGCCACCTGGCCCTCCTGGAAATGCGCCTGGAAGCCACCCGCCTCCCGGGCGGCGACAAGACGGTCACGGTGCTCTATCTGGCGATGCTGGGGCTGCTGTATGACTTGGTGGACCGGATCGTGGAAACACTGTTTCCGGAGATCTGGCCAGGGGCGCGGGGAACTGCGCGACCAGCCCCCACCGGCCCGCGGACGCCGGTCAGCCCGTCACGGCACTATCGCGAAGCGCTCGGTTCGCGCCACATCGGCCACATCTGAGGCCCACCGGGCAGATCAAGCGGCCGATCCACCAGCTCGAACCCGAGCCGCTCATACAGCTTCCGACTCCGCACACTGCTCGCCTCCAGATACGCCGGCACCCCCTCCCGGTCACACCGCTCGAGCACCGACCCGATGAGCGCGGCCCCCAGCCCCTCCCCCTGCCGCCCGGGCACCACGCCGATCATCCACAGATACTCGTGCGCCCGCCCGACGGGATGCACCGCGGCCGTGAGCGTCCCGATCTGCTCGATCCGCTCGTTGCCCGGGTCGAGCGCCTCCCGCAGTCGAGCGAACCCCTCCTCGTCGTCCTCGTCGCCCCCGTCCGCCGCCACAGACAGCCACAGCGCACACGCCGCCCCGTCCTCCGTCACATCCACCCGCCCCTCCGCGAGCACGATGTCGACGAACGCGGCCATCAGCCGGGGATGGGTCGTGCGCCGGTCCTCCTCCCCCGGGAAGATCCACCCGCTGACCGGATCGTCCTGGAAGGCCGAGTCCAGCAGCCCCGCGACCAGCTCGCGGTCGCCTCCGTCCGCCGTCCTTATCACCACGCCCATGCCCCACCCCTTCGTCTCAACCACCGTTGACTGCAAGGGTGGTTGAGACTATCGGTGAACATGTGTGAACGGGGCCCGCACACCGTGGGGATGTGCGGGACCCGTCCGTACCGGAGCACCCGGGTGCCGCGCGGGTCAGGAACTGCACGGTGCCGGCAGCCCCGGAGCCCTCAGGCGCTGCGCCGCGTCACGAACTCGGCGAGGGAGAGCAGCCCGCCCGCCGCCTCCGGATCGGGCACCGCACGGGCCAGCAGCCCCATCGCCCGGGACATCCGGTCGGCCGCTTGGACCTGCGCCCAGTCCCGCCCGCCTGCCTCCTCGACGGCCAGGGCCGTACGCGCCAGGTCCTTCCCGTCGTAGGGCGCCATGTACAGCGCGGCCAGTTCCGCGGCCGCCGCCGTGCCGGAGGCGAGCGCGGCGACCACCGGGAGCGACTTCTTGCGGGCGGCGAGGTCCGCGCCGGCCGGCTTGCCGGTGCGGGCCGGGTCGCCCCATATGCCGATCACGTCGTCGATGAGCTGGAAGGCGAGCCCTGCCTCCCGGCCGAACGCGTCCATGGCCTCGACGTCCTCGGCGGGCGCTCCCGCGTACAGGGCCCCGAGCGCGCAGGCGCACCCCAGCAGCGCCCCCGTCTTGGCCTCGGCCATGACGAGCACCTGGTCGAGGGTGACCTCGCCGGGATCGAGTCGCTCCATGGCGGTGTCCTCGTGCTGGCCCTCGCACAGTTCGACGACACAGGCCGCGAGCCGGGCCGCCGCGGGCGCGGCCGCGGGGTGCGGGTCCTCGGCCAGCAGTCTGAGCGCCAGCGCTTGGAGGGCGTTTCCGGCGAGGATCGCGTCGGCGTCGCCGAACACGGTCCACGCGGTGGGCCGGTGCCTGCGTGCGGTGTCCCGGTCCATCACGTCGTCGTGCAACAGCGTGAAGTTGTGGACGAGTTCCACCGCCGCGGCCGCCCGTACGGCTGCCGCCCGCGCCGGGTCTCCGCCGAGGGCGACGGCCGCGGTGAGGACGAGCGCGGGACGTATCGCCTTGCCCGTGTCGTCCGCCGCGGGAGTGCCGTCGGCGTGTTCCCAGCCGAAGTGATAGAGCGCGATCCTGCGCAGGGAGCCGGGCAGCGACTCCAGGGCGGAGCGCAGCTCGGGATCGACCGACGCCCGGGCCCCCTCCAGGATCACCCCGGCTTCGTGCCCGTCGAGGCGTCGGGTCTCCTTCCCGTCCAGGGGGTACATCTCGTGCTGGTCGAAGGGGAGCGCCTCGGGCTCGTGGTGCGGAGGTTTCCCATGTCCGTCCGACGGGCCCGCCTCGCCGCTCGGCGGCTGCCCTCCCAACTCCCGGCCCCCGGTCCGCTGCTCCCTGAGCCCCCGCCCCCCGGGCCGCCCGGCGTCCTGCGCTCCGGCCCGCGTGCCGTGCCGCTCCCCGATCCGCCCGGCGGCCGGTGCCTCCGTCCCCCCGGCGGTCGGCGCCCGCACCTCCGCCCCGTCCGCCGCCCGCGCCTGCGTCTCCGCTTCCGTCTCCGTCGTGAACTCGGCCATGGGACCCCCCTCGGACAGTCCGCGGACGGTGGCGCCTCCGCTGTGGGCGGGCGCGCTCCTTCGGGGTGTCTCCACCTCGGAGGTCGTCCAGGGTGTCTCCACCCCGGCGTTCGACCGGGATGCACCCTCCCCGGTCGGCGGGGACACGGCTCCCAGGTCCAGAAACGTCACCTCCAGCGGCCGATCTCGACGTTCTCCAGGACACCGAGCGCGTCCGGCACCAGCACGGCCGCCGAGTAGTAGGCCGTCACCAGGTACTTGATGATCGACTGCTCGTTGATGCCCATGAACCGCACCGACAGACTCGGCTCGATCTCGTCCGGGATACCGGCCTGCTGGAGACCGATGACGCCCTGGTCCGCCTCGCCGGTACGCATGGCGATGATCGAGGTCGTCCGCTCCGGGGTGACCGGGATCTTGTTGCACGGGTAGATCGGCACACCGCGCCAGGTGGGGATGCGGTTGCCGCCCATGTCAATGGTCTCGGGGACCAGACCGCGCTTGTTGAGCTCACGGCCGATCGCGGAGATCGCGCGCGGGTGGGCGAGCAGCAGCTTGGTGCCCCGGCGGCGGCTGAGCAACTCGTCGAGGTCGTCGGGGCTGGGCACGCCGTCGTGCGGCTGGAGCCGCTGGTCGTACTCGCAGTTGTTCAGCAGCCCGAACTCGCGGTTGTTGACGAGTTCGTGCTCCTGTCGCTCCTTGAGGGCCTCGACGGTCAGCCGGATCTGCTGTTCCGTCTGGTTCATCGGCTGGTTGTAGAGGTCGGCCACCCGCGTGTGGATGCGCAGGACGGTCTGGGCGATGCTCAGCTCGTACTCGCGGGGCCTGGCGTCGTAGTCGACGAACGTGTGCGGGATGTCGGGCTCGCCGTCGTGGCCCGCCGCCAGGTCGATCTCCTTCTCGCCGTACTTGTTGGTGCGCTGCGAGGGAATCGCGCGCTGCTCCCGGAGGTGCTCACGCAGGGCCTCGGCGCGCTCCGCCACCTGCTCGACGTCCTGCCGGGGCAGCACGAGGACCGTGCAGGCGGTGGCCGCGCGGGCGGTGTACTCCCAGATGGCGTCCGGGTCGAGAAGCGACTGGTCGCCGAAGTAGGCGCCGTCGGCGAGGACGCCGAGGACCGCGTCGTCGCCGTAGGGACCGGTGCCGACCTTCTCCACCCTGCCGTGCGCCAGCAGGTAGACCTCGTCGGCCCGGCCGCCGAACGAGGCGATCACCGCCCCGGGAGCGAACTCCCGCTGCTGACAGCGCTGGGCGAGCTCGGAGAGCACGTCGTCGTCCTCGCACGACCTGAGCGCCGGCAGTTCGCGCAGCTCGGCGGGGATCACCTCGACCCGGTCTCCGGTCTTCACGAACGTCACCCGGCCGTCGCCGACGGCGTAGCTCAGGCGTCGGTTCACCCGGTACGTGCCGCCCTGGACGTTCACCCAGGGCAGTGTGCGCAGCAGCCAGCGGGAGCTGATCTCCTGCATCTGGGGTGCGGACTTGGTGGTGGTGGCCAGGTTCCGCGCGGCCGCCGTGCCGAGGCTCTGCTGCGGCCGGTCCTGCTCGGTGCGGACCTCTTCGCCTACCGACATAAGGAATTGCCCTCCCAATACATGCCCGGACGCGATCTGCGGCCGGGCATCGTGTGCACGGGCAAGCCTTCCTCACCGAGCGTGGCGGTGCTATTACCCGAAAGAGCGGGAATGGATCACTACAGGACTGGGCATATGAGCGATTCCTGTCGAATTCAGGCCCGGTCAAGTCCGCTTCCCCGAGCGGAATGCGACTGTCCGAATCAGCTCTCACGCTGAACGAACCAGGAGTCGGAGCCCGCTGCCTTCGGTACAAGCTCCGGTACGAGCCGACCGCGCCCGGCGGCCGGCGCGCAGCGCGAAGGAGGCGGCCATGGCCTCACCCATGTCCGCGGGCAGATTCCTGGCCGTTCTGCGGGCGGAGGGTGCCACCGTCGTCGAGGTCGGCGACTGGGAGCACCACAACCGCAACCACGTCGGCGCCTGGGGGCCGGTGCACGGCGTGATGATCCATCACACGGTGACCAAGGGAAGCGCCGCGACGGTGGAACTGTGCCGCAAGGGCTACACCGGTCTGCCCGGCCCCCTGTGCCACGGTGTCATCACCAAGGACGGCACCGTCCACCTGGTCGGCTACGGCCGCGCCAACCACGCCGGCCTCGGCGACGACGACGTCCTGCGCGCCGTGATCGCGGAGAAGGCCCTCCCTCTCGACAACGAGGCCAACACCGACGGCAACCGCCACTTCTACGGCTTCGAGTGCGAGAACCTCGGCGACGGCGAGGACCCCTGGCCCGCGGCCCAGCTGGCGGCGATCGAGAAGGTCTCCGCGGCGGTGTGCCGCCACCACGGCTGGACGGAACGGTCGGTCATCGGCCACCTGGAGTGGCAACCGGGGAAGGTGGATCCCCGGGGCTTCACCATGGCGTGGCTGCGGGGCCGGATCCGGGCGCGTCTGAAGTGACACCTCGGGCCACAATGGGGGCGTGACCGGCCTCGACACCCTGCACCCCCGCCTCCCCTCACCCCTGCAGGAGCTGTCGGACCCCCGCTTCGCCCGTCACGGCCTGCGCCTTCTCCTCAAGCGCGACGACCTGATCCACCCCGAACTCATCGGCAACAAGTGGCGCAAACTCGCGCCGAACCTCACCGCCGCGGCCGGCCGTACCGTCCTCACCTTCGGCGGCGCCTACTCCAACCACCTGCGCGCCACGGCGGCCGCCGGACGCCTCCTCGGCCTGTCCACGGTCGGTGTGGTCCGCGGCCAGGAACTGGCCGACCGCCCCCTCAACCCCTCGCTGGCCCGGTGCGCGGCCGACGGCATGCGACTGCACTTCGTCGACAGGTCGACGTACCGCCACAAGACCGAACCGGACACCCTCGCGCGCGTGCTGCGCGCGGCACACGCCGAGGACGCGTACGTCCTCCCGGAGGGCGGCAGCAACACGCTCGCCGTACGGGGGTGCCGCGTGCTCGGCGAGGAGTTGTCCGGCCGGGCCGACGTGGTCGCGATCGCCTGCGGCACCGGCGGCACGCTGGCGGGCCTTGCGGCCGGACTGGCCCCGGGCCAGCGCTGCCTGGGCGTCCCCGTCCTCAAGGGCGGCTTCCTGACCGCCGACATAGAGTCCCTGCAACGCCGTGCCTTCGGTGTCCGCCGCGGCGACTGGACGCTCGACGACCGCTTCCACTTCGGCGGCTACGCCCGCAGCACGGCCGAACTGGACGCCTTCGCCGAGGGCTTCGAGGACCGCCACGGACTGCCCGTGGAACGTCTCTATGTCGCCAAGTTGCTGTACGGACTCAGCACCCTCGCGGACGAGGGCGCGTTCACCCCTGGGACGAGGGTCGCGGCGGTGATCACCGGCGCACCCCTCGTGGAGTGACGCCGCGGTCAGGCCGCCTCCCGGTAAGCCGCCGCCTCCTCCAGGTCCAGCCTGCGCAGCAGGGTGCGCAGCATCTCGTCGTCGATGTACCGCCCGTCCCGCAGCTTCACGAACACCGTGCGTTCGGCGCCGATCATCTCCCGGGACAGCCTGCGGTAGGTGTCGTCGACGGTCTCGCCGGTGAGCGGGTTGGCCTGGCCGAGGCGCTCCCAGACGGCGTTGCGGCGGCGCTCCAGGACCATACGCAGGCGGTCGGCGAGAGGGGGCGGGAGGGCGTTGCGTTCATCGGAGAGGAGTTCGTCCAGGCGTCGTTCGGCGGCCCGGGAGGCCTGTGCCTGGGCGTTGGCCTCGGCGAGCGTCTCGGCCTGCTGGTCACGGCCGGGGAGCCTCAGCATGCGGATCAGCGGGGGCAGGGTGACGCCCTGGACGACGAGGGTGCCGATGACCGTGGTGAAGGTGAGGAACAGGATCAGGTTGCGGCCGGGAAAGGGCTCGCCGCCGTGCAGGTGCTCGGGGATCGAGAAGGCGATGGCCAGCGAGACCACGCCCCGCATCCCGGCCCAGGCGATGACGAACGGCCCCTTCCAGGTGGGGTTGTCCTCACGCGCGCGGATCCGCGCGGAGAAGATGCGCGGCAGGAAGGTCGCCGGATAGACCCACACGAACCTCGACACGACGACCACGAGGAAGACGGCGACCGCGTACCAGGCGGCGCGGGCGCCCTCGTACTCCCCGAGGCCCTTCAGTACGACGGGCAGTTGCAGCCCGATGAGGGCGAACACCGACGACTCCAGGACGAAGGCAACCATTTTCCACACGGCATCCTCCTGGAGGCGCGTCGCGAAGTCGACCTCCCACGCGCGGTGTCCGAGGAAGAGCGCCACCACGACGACCGCGAGCACCCCGGACGCGTGGAACTGCTCGGCCGCCGCGTAGGCGACGAAGGGGATCAGCAGGGAGAGCGTGTTCTGGAGCAGCGGCTCCTTGAGGTGTGTGCGCAGCCAGTGGAGCGGCACCATCAGCACCAGGCCGACCGCGACCCCGCCCACCGCCGCGAGCAGGAACTCGCCGATGCCGCCCGCCCAGGTGGCGCCCTCCCCGACCGCGGCCGCGAGCGCGACCCGGTAGGCGGTGATCGCGGTCGCGTCGTTCACCAGGGACTCGCCCTGGAGGATGGTGGTGACCCGGGAGGGCAGCCCCACGCGGCGTGCCACAGCCGTCGCCGCGACCGCGTCCGGCGGCGCCACCACCGCGCCCAGCACGAGCGCCCCGGTCAGCGAGAGCCCGGGCACGATCCGGTACGCCGCCCAGCCGACGACGAAGGTCGCGAAGAGCACGTATCCCACCGACAGCAGCGCCACGGGCCGCATTTGGGCCCGCAGGTCGAGATAGGAGCTGTCGGTCGCCGCGGAGTGCAGCAACGGCGGCAGGATGATCGGCAGCACCACGTCCGGGTCCAGTGTGTACTCCGGGACCCCGGGCAGGTACGAGATCACGAGCCCGGCCGCGACCAGCAGCAGCGGGGCCGGCACCGGGGTGCGCCGGGCGGCCGCGGCGATCGCCGCGCTCCCCGCCACCAGCAACACCAGTGGCATCACGTCCATGGTCCTCGCCCGCCCTCGCTCATCGTCGTGCGCCCGCCCTCGGTTTTTCCGCGCCGCCTGCGGCGCGCCCGTCGTAACCTGGCAATCATGAAACAGTGCACGCACGCCGACGCGCTGCCGCACCCGGAGCCCGAGCCTCTCAGCGAGACGTGTCCGGAGTGCCTGAGAGACGGCACCCACCCGGTACAACTGCGTCTGTGTCTCGCCTGCGGTCACGTCGGCTGCTGCGACTCCTCGCCGGGACAGCACGCGACGAAGCACCACAAGGACACCGACCACCCGATCATGCGGACCCATGAACCGGGTGAGAACTGGCGTTGGTGCTTCGTGGACCACGTCCTTGTGTGACCCTTGACCCTCGGGTTCCCAGGACGGTTCGACCGTCTGACGTCTGGGTACGTCAACCCGGCGCGCGTTCTTCCCAATTGGAGCCGCAAACCCCTAGACACGGAGCGTGTCCACAGTTTTACTGTGAGTGACGGCAAGGGGTTGGGGTCCCGGGGACAGGAAAGTCGAGAGCGCGATAGCGTCACCGCTGAACCACACGTCGCGTTACTCCGGGGGGCGACCCTCGGCCCCGAAAAGCTTGTACCACCTTGGAGGTGAGGGTGTCCCAGATCGCAGGCGAGCCCGCGACCCAGGACTTCGTGGAAGTCCGGCTGCCGGCCGCGGGTGCCTACCTGTCGGTGCTGCGGACGGCCACGGCCGGCCTCGCGGCCCGTTTGGACTTCACCCTCGACGAGATCGAGGACCTGCGCATCGCGGTGGACGAGGCCTGCGCGATCCTGCTCCAGCAGGCCGTGCCCGGCTCGGTGCTCAGCTGTGTCTTCCGACTCGTCGACGACTCCCTGGAGGTCACCGTCTCGGCCCCGACCACGGACGGTCACGCACCGGCGCGGGACACCTTCGCCTGGACCGTCCTGTCGGCCCTCGCGGGCAAGGTCTCGTCGGCCGTGGACAAGGACAAGACCGTTTCGATCAGCCTCTACAAACAGCGCGGCGCGGGACCCGGGCCGGCGTGAGGAACGGGGACGGGCCGGTGCGGGACGAAGAGCGCGGCACACGGGAGCTGCCGGCCGAGGGTGGACACCGCCCTCCGTGCCCGAGCGGCGCCGACAGCCTGGGCGACGACGGCCCCGGCGGTTCCCGACGCATGGCGGACGGCATCGACGGCATCCCCGAGCAGGCCCGGCCGCACCCGGAGGAGGACGCCGGCGACACGACGGCGGCCGACCTCCTGGACGACGGCCGGCATGATCGGAAAGGTGCCGCGCAGGGCGCGCCTCCGACAGGGCGGACCGGGGTCTTCCCGGTGCGGACGGAGGCGAAGGCTCGTGGAAGGGCGACGGGCGGGACGATGAGCGAGCACGAGCGAAACGCAGAGGACGGCGCGGCGGGCGCGAACAACACTCCCGTCCCGCAGCACGATCCACAGGACCGCAGCGGGGCACGCGCGCTGTTCGTCGAGCTGCGCACGCTGAAGGACGGCAGCCCGGAGTACGCGGAGCTGCGCAACAGGCTGGTCCGGATGCACCTGCCGCTCGTCGAGCACCTCGCGCGCCGCTTCCGCAACCGCGGCGAGCCGCTGGACGACCTCACCCAGGTCGCCACGATCGGCCTGATCAAGTCGGTCGACCGCTTCGACCCGGACCGCGGCGTCGAGTTCTCGACCTACGCGACCCCGACGGTCGTCGGCGAGATCAAGCGCCACTTCCGCGACAAGGGCTGGGCCGTGCGCGTCCCCCGCCGCCTGCAGGAGCTGCGCCTGGCTCTTACGACGGCCACGGCGGAGCTCTCCCAGCAGCACGGGCGTTCCCCCACGGTCCATGAGCTGGCCGAGAAGCTGGCCATCTCGGAGGAAGAGGTCCTGGAGGGCCTGGAGTCCGCCAACGCGTACTCCACGCTGTCCCTGGACGTCCCCGACACGGACGACGAGTCCCCGGCGGTGGCGGACACCCTCGGCGCGGAGGACGAGGCGCTGGAGGGCGTCGAGTACCGGGAGTCCCTGAAGCCGCTCCTGGAGGACCTCCCGCCCCGCGAGAAGCGAATCCTTCTGCTCCGCTTCTTCGGCAACATGACCCAGTCGCAGATCGCGCAGGAGGTCGGCATCTCCCAGATGCACGTCTCCCGCCTGCTGGCCCGCACCCTGGCCCAGCTCCGCGAGAAGCTCCTGGTGGAGGAGTAGGCCTCGGGCCCGGTCCGAGCGATGGTCCCGAGGTCCACGACGGCAGCTTCGGCCCTACGGCCCCTGGTTGCCGCCGGGAAACCCCGGGGCCTGGGCCGAAGACCAGACCGGAAGCGGCGATCCGCACGTCCGGCCCAGCAGTCGCCACCTCCCACCCGCCCGCAGCTGCAACCGCGCAGCGGGTTCGCCGAGGGCCACCCGGCCTCCGGCTGTCACCAGCCGTTCGACTTTGCGGCCACCAGGGCCTGCCATACGGTTGCCGCCCAATCGGCCTCCCGAGAGCGACCCCGACCTCGGGCCATACGGCTATCGCCGGCCGCGCACCCCCAAAGCCCCGGAACCCCTGCCATACCGCTACTCCCCGCCGGCCCCCCGAGAGCCACCCCGGCATCCGCCCATACGGCTACCGCCAGCCCCACGCCCGCGGAACCCCTGCCCTGCCGTCACTCCCCCACCGGCCCCCGAAAGCCACCCCCGCCTCCGGCCATACGGCTACCGCCGCCCCGGCGGCCCGGGTGTCGCTGCTTCTCTCGGCCCCTACGGCTCTACTGCTTGCCGTCCTGTGTGCGGCCCGGTCCCCTGATGCCGAGGGCCTGGGTCGTCGCCGGGTTGATCAGGAGGATCAGCGCGGCCACCGCGACGACTGCGAGGGCGATGCCCGCCGGGATCGCCACGCTGTCGGCCTGGAGCAGGTTGTAGGCGACGGGCAGGGCCATGATCTGCGTGATGACGGCCGGGCCACGGCTCCAGCTGCGCAGGCCGAGCAACCCGCGCGCGGCGAGCAGCGGCAGCAGCGCGAGGACGATCAGTGTGATGCCCCCGGTGACTGCCGACTGGCGGTCGTCGGGCTCACCGGCGAGGCCCTCCACGAGCATCCAGGCGCCCCCCACGACGAGCGCGAGCCCTTCCAGTCCGGTCAGGGCGGCGGCGTACATCAGGCGCCTCGGGCGCGGACCGACGGTCTCGGGGGTGGAGGGGATCTGCTCGCTGCTCACCCCTGAAGCGTAGCCCTCGCCCCCGGCCGCCCAGGCGGCGAGGAGCGGGCAACGCACATCGCCCCTCGCGGGTTGACTCCCGCCCCCGTGGCGAGGTTCACGCACCGAAGTCTTACGTGATCCCTACCTCGATCTGTGCCCGGTACCACCCAGTAGGTACGCTGCAACCCATGCGTGCACTTCTCGTGGTCAATCCGGCGGCAACCACCACAAGCGCACGTACGCGCGATGTCCTGATCCACGCGCTCGCGAGCGAGATGAAACTGGAAGCGGTCACCACCGAGTACCGCGGCCACGCGCGCGACCTGGGCCGGCAGGCGGCGGAGAGCAAGGACATCGACCTCGTCGTGGCCCTGGGCGGCGACGGCACGGTCAACGAGGTCGTCAACGGCCTCCTGCACGCCGGCCCCGCCCCCGAGCACCTCCCCGGCCTCGCCGTGGTCCCGGGCGGCTCCACCAACGTCTTCGCCCGCGCCCTGGGTCTACCCAACGACGCCGTGGAGGCCACCGGCGCACTCCTGGACGCCCTGCGCGAGGGCAGTGAGCGCACCGTCGGTCTGGGTCTGACCACGGGCACACCCGGCACCGAGGACGAGGCCGTGCCGGGACGCTGGTTCACCTTCAACGCGGGTCTCGGATTCGACGCCGGCGTGGTCGGCCGGGTCGAGCAGCAGCGTGAGCGCGGCAGGAAATCCACACACGCTCTCTACGTGCGCCAGGCACTGCGCCAGTTCCTCGGCGAGGCGCACCGCCGCCACGGGACGATCACCCTGGAGCGTCCGGACGCTGAGCCGGTGACCGATCTGGTCCTTTCCATAGTCTCGAACACCTCTCCGTGGACCTTCCTCGGCAATCACCCGATGTACGCGTCACCTAAGGCCTCGTTCGATAAAGGCCTCGACGTACTCGGCCTCAGCCGTATGACGACGCCCGCGATCACCCGATATGGCACCCAGTTGCTCACTTCGTCCCCCGAACGTGGCCCTCATGGCAAGCACGCCGTGTCCTTGCACGACCTGGACCAGTTCACCTTGCATTCGAAGGCGCCCCTGCCCCTTCAGATGGACGGCGACCACCTCGGACTGCGTACGAGCGTGACGTTCACAGGCGTACGCCGTGCACTGCGTGTGATTGTGTGAGCAGAAGGGGCTAAAGTCCTTTCACTCGAACGTTTAGACCAGGGTCCACCCCATGGAAGTACGGCTGTGACCTAGTCGACACCGAGGAATCAAAAAAAACTTTCCGGAAGGGGTTGTATCCGCCGCTGAGGTTTGCGAGTCTCTACGTGGCGGTCGGGACAGCCCGCAACACCAGCGTCCACAGACCACCGGAACCCCTCTTCAATCCACAGGACCACGCCGGGGAAGACTCGGCGGGCGGCCCTTCACTTGTTGAGGGATTCGTGAAAGCGTTCACATTCACAAGCAACTTGCAAGTAATACCAAGGAGAGGTAGCAGCCATGGACTGGCGTCACAACGCCGTTTGCCGCGAGGAAGACCCCGAGCTCTTCTTCCCCATCGGCAACACCGGTCCTGCGCTGCTGCAGATCGAGGAAGCCAAGGCCGTCTGCCGTCGCTGCCCCGTTATGGATCAGTGTCTGCAGTGGGCGCTCGAGTCCGGCCAGGACTCCGGCGTCTGGGGTGGTCTCAGCGAGGACGAGCGTCGCGCCATGAAGCGCCGTGCCGCCCGCAACCGGGCCCGTCAGGCTTCTGCCTGACACACCCGCCCCGCAAAACAGCCTGAGCTTGGCGGCGCGTACACCGCGTACGCTTCTCCCGCCCCCGAGCCGCAGCGCGCAGTACCCCCGATGCGCAGCAAACGCTGGCAACGAGCACTTGAGCCCCGGACCCCTGAACGGTCCGGGGCTTTTTGCTGTCCACAACCCCTGCGCACGGCCTACTTGTGCGCCTGCACCGGCACATCCAGGATCACCCGGGTCCCGCCCCCCGGTGCCGGGACCATGTCGAACGTACCGCCCAACTCGCCCTCCACCAGGGTCCGTACGATCTGCAGGCCCAGGTTGCCTGCGGTGTGCGGGTCGAAGCCCTCGGGCAGTCCGGCGCCGTCGTCCTGGACGGTGACGAGGAGACGGGCCTCCTTGGTGGTGCCGCCGCGGACAGCGGAGACCTCGACCGTGCCGGTGTCACCCTCGCGGAAGCCGTGTTCCAGGGCGTTCTGGAGGATCTCGGTCAGGACCATCGACAGCGGGGTGGCGACCTCGGCGTCCAGGATGCCGAAGCGCCCGCTGCGCCGTCCGGTGACCTTGCCCGGCGAGATCTCCGCGACCATCGCGAGCACCCGGTCGGCGATCTCGTCGAACTCCACGCGCTCGTCCAGGTTCTGGGACAGCGTCTCGTGCACGATCGCGATCGAACCGACCCGTCGTACCGCCTCCTCCAGCGCCTCTCGGCCGCGGTCCGACTCGATGCGCCGGGCCTGGAGACGGAGCAGGGCGGCGACCGTCTGGAGGTTGTTCTTCACCCGGTGGTGGATCTCCCGGATGGTGGCGTCCTTGGTGATCAACTCGCGCTCGCGGCGGCGCAGTTCCGTCACGTCCCGGAGCAGGACCAGCGAACCGATGCGAGTGCCCTTGGGCTTGAGCGGGATCGCCCTGAACTGGATGACCCCGTCGCGCGCCTCGATCTCGAACTCGCGGGGCGCCCAGCCGCTGGCGACCTTGGCGAGCGCCTCGTCCACCGGCCCCCGGGTGGGGGCGAGTTCGGCGGTGGTCTGGCCCAGGGGCTGGCCGACGAGGTCGGAGGCGAGGCCCATGCGGTGGTACGCGGACAGGGCGTTCGGGGAGGCGTACTGGACGATGCCGTCCGCGTCGAGCCGGATCAGGCCGTCGCCGACGCGCGGGGCCGCGTCCATGTCCATCTGCTGGTTGGGGAACGGGAAGGAGCCGGCCGCGATCATCTGTGCCAGGTCCGAGGCGCTCTGCAGATAGGTCAGTTCGAGACGGCTCGGGGTGCGCACGGTGAGGAGGTTCGTGTTGCGCGCGATGACACCGAGGACGCGCCCCTCCCGTCGTACCGGAATCGACTCGACGCGGACCGGGACCTCCTCGCGCCACTCCGGGTCGCCCTCGCGCACGATCCGGCCCTCGTCGAGCGCCGCGTCCAGCAGAGGGCGGCGGCCTCGCGGGACGAGGTGGCCGACCATGTCGTCCTGGTACGAGGTGGGGCCCGTGTTGGGCCGCATCTGGGCGACGGAGACATAGCGGGTGCCGTCGCGGGTGGGGACCCACAGGACGAGGTCGGCGAAGGAGAGGTCGGAGAGCAGCTGCCACTCCGAGACCAGCAGATGGAGCCACTCGAGGTCGGAGTCGTCGAGGGCGGTGTGCTGGCGGACCAGTTCGTTCATGGAGGGCACGGGTGCGAGCGTACCTGGCGGTATGTGGGTGGCCTAAAAACACCCTGTGCCGACGGGAGCGGCAGGCCCCGAAAACACCCGCGGGCCGCGGCGCCTGGGAAGGACCCTCAGCCTTCCCGGCACCGCAGCCCGGAGCAATATCGGCCGTGGGGTGTGCGGTCCCGGTCGGCCGAAGGATGAGGACCCGGGGCAGTCAGGGCAGAGAGCTCCGGTTCCTCGGTCCGTCTTCCTGTGCGGGGAAGACGGAAGTCGCGCTTCAATTGTGGACTAGACCACTAGGTGTGTCCATGCGTTGGAGCCTGTTTGTTGTTGGAGCTTTCCCGCACGGGAGCCGACTAGTCGGACGTCCTGCGCCCATCAGGCAGCCTAACGTGTGTGGGTTCATGTGCGGGGCCAGATCGCCATGGCAATTTCCGCGACCGCCTCCAACTCCTCGTGGCTCGCGCCGCCGCGCGCTTGCCGGGACATGCCGTGGACGACCGCGCCGCGGTGCCCGGCGAGTGCGCGGGCGTCAGCGCCGGAGAGAAGCTCGCCTGCGGCGATGTCGGCCCTGATACGGCCCTCGAAGGCGTCGATCATGACTCGGGTGAGATCGGAAACGGCAGTGGCCCCGTATCCGCGCTCCCAGAACACCGGTTCTTTCCCTGGCGGCCGCTGGGGAACAGGGAAGGGGGTGCCGGGGAACGGAATGGCGCTCCTCCTCGATGTGGCCCAGTGTTGGCTTGGGGGACCTGGGCCGTGGGACCCGATTCTGTTAGATTGGTCTAAACCACATGGGCTGCACCGGGTCCGGTCGAGCCCCGCTTGGTTCAGACCGTTTCTCCAGATCAGATCGTTTCCTCAGATCGGCAGGCCCAGCGTGGAAGTTGTCATCGTTCCGGATGCCAAGGCGGGTGGCGAGCTCATCGCCGAGGCCATGGCCCAGCTGCTCCGGCGCAAGCCCGACGCCCTGCTCGGTGTGGCCACCGGCTCGACCCCGCTGCCCGTCTACGAGGCGCTGGCGGCAAAGGTGGGGGCCGGCGACGTGGACGCCTCGCGGGCGCGGATAGCCCAGCTCGACGAGTACGTGGGGCTGCCCGCCGAGCATCCGGAGTCGTACCGGTCGGTGCTGCGGCGCGAGGTGCTGGAGCCGCTGGGGATCGCGATGTCCTCCTTCATGGGACCGGACGGGACGGCGGAGGACATCCTCGGGGCGTGTGCGGCGTACGACGCGGCGCTGGCGTCGGCCGGGGGTGTGGATCTGCAGTTGCTGGGGATCGGGACGGACGGGCACATCGGGTTCAACGAGCCGTGTTCCTCGCTGGTGTCGCGGACGCGGATCAAGACGTTGACGGAGCAGACGCGGGTGGACAACGCGCGGTTCTTCGACGGGGACATCGAGCAGGTGCCGCATCACGTCATCACGCAGGGGATCGGGACGATCCTGGAGGCTCGGCATCTGGTCCTGCTCGCCACGGGCGAGGGGAAGGCGGATGCGGTCGCGGCGACCGTGGAGGGGCCGGTTGCCGCGGTGTGTCCTGCGTCGGCGCTGCAGTTGCATCCGCATGCGACGGTGGTCGTGGACGAGGGGGCTGCTTCCAAGTTGAAGCTGGCGGATTACTTTCGGCACACGTTTGTCAACAAGCCTGACTGGCAGGGGATTTAAGGGCGTTCTCGTCTGCGGGGGGCTGTTTTGTGCCGGGTGCGGGTCGTCTGTGGCTGGTCGCGCAGTTCCCCGCGCCCCTGACGAAGACAGGTGCCGGTTCCCTTCGAAGGGAACCGGCACCTGTCTTGTCGTAGGACCTACTCCCCCGCTATGACCTCCGCCGCCGCCCTGCCGCACACCCTTGCCGCGCCGTGGGTCGCGATGTGCAGGGCTCCCCTGGGAGGGGACTGGGGGAGGCCCATCTCGATGACGATGGTGTCGGGGCGGGTTCTGAGGACGGTGTCCAGGGCCGCCCCCATCCAGGGGTGGCGGTGTTCGTCGCGGACCACGGCCACGATGCGGCGGGGGCCGGCCGCGGCCAGGGTGGCGAGGCCCGCGTCCTCCCCGGCGAAGCTGCCCGTTTCCGTGCCCGGGAGCAGCCGGGCGAGTTCGGCGGCGACGCCCCAGGGCGTCTCGTCGCCGACGGCCACGTTGGCCACCGGGGTGAAGGCGGCGACGTAGGGCGCCGTGGTGAGGGGGGTGAAGCCGTCCGCGCCGGTGATGCGCAACGCCCTTCGGGCCGCCCGCAGTCCCACCTCCTCGTCGGCGGGCAGCTGTGCGTCGGCCGCGCCGGCCGCCGTCCAGTGGGCCAGCGTGCGGACGCGTTCCGCCGCTTCCGCGAGCCGCTCCTCGGGGAGTTCGCCCGCGCGGACCGCCGAGACCAGGGCGTCGCGCAGGCGCCGTACCGTCTCGTCGTCGGCCAGGCCGCCGCCCACGCAGATCGCGTCGGCGCCCGCGGCGATGGCCAGAACGCTGCCGCGCTCGATGCCGTAGGTGCCGGCGATGGCCTGCATCTCCATGCCGTCGGTGACGATCAGTCCGTCGTAGCGGAGTTCGCCTCGCAGCAACTCCGTCAGCACACTCGGGGACAGTGTTGCCGGGCGGTCCGGATCCAGGGCCGGCACCAGGATATGGGCCGTCATCACGGCCCGGGTGCCGGCGGCGATGGCCGCGCGGAACGGGGAGAGTTCGCGGGACGACAGCAGAGCGGTGTCCGCGTCGATGCGCGGGAGCGCGTGGTGGGAGTCGACCGCCGTGTCGCCGTGGCCCGGGAAGTGCTTGGTGCAGGCCGCCACGCCCGCCGACTGGAGGCCGGTGACATAGGCGGCGGTGTGGCGGGCGACCAATTCCGGGGAGGCTCCGAAGGAGCGGACACCGATCACCGGGTTGGACGGGTTCGAGTTCACGTCCGCCGACGGGGCCCAGTTGAGGTTGACCCCGCAGGCCGCGAGACGGCGGCCGAGCTCCGCGGCCACCTCCCTCGTCAACTCCACGTCGTCCACCGCGCCGAGGGCGTTGTTGCCGGGGAAGGACGAGCCGGTCCGCACCTCAAGGCGGGTGACGTCGCCGCCCTCCTCGTCGATGGCGACCAGGACGTCCTCGCGTTCGGCGCGCAACTGGGCCGTAAGGGCGGCAAGTTGCTCCGGTGAGGCGATGTTGCGGCCGAACAGGCCGACCGAGGCGAGGCCCTCGCCGAGGCGGCGCAGCAGCCAGTCGGGGGCGGTGGTGCCGGTGAAGCCGGGCTGGAGGACGGTGAGGGCGTCCCGTGTGAGGGTGTCTGTGCCGCTGGCGAATGTCGTCATCGGGGGCGTTATCCCTTCACGGCGCCCGCGGTGAGGCCCGCGGCCATCTTGCGCTGGACGAGGAGGAAGAGGACCACGATCGGCACGGCCATCATGGTGGAACCGGCCATCATCGGGGCGTATTCGGTGCCGTGTTTGGTGGTGAAGTTGCCGAGCCAGACGGTCGCGGTCTGGTTCTTCTGGCTGAGCAGCATGAGGGCGTAGAGGTACTCGTTCCAGGCCTGGACGAAGGCGTAGACCGAGGTGGCGACCATGCCGGGGGCCAGCAGCGGGAAGACCACCCGCAGGAAGGCGCCGGTGGGCGAGCAGCCGTCGACCATCGCCGCCTCCTCCAGTTCCTTCGGGATGTTGACGATGAAGCCGCGCAGCGTCCACACCGTGAAGGGGAGGATGAAGGTCAGATACGTGATGATCAGGCCCGACAGCTTGTCGTACTGGTCGAGGTCGTTCAGGAGCAGGAAGACCGGGATGATCATCGCGATCAGGGGGACCATCTGGACCGCGAGGATGCCCACGATCACGACCTTGCGGCCGCGGAAGGCGAAGCGGGAGATGGCGAGGGCGGCCAGGGTGCCGACCACGATGCCGATCGCCACGACCGAGAGGGAGACGATCAGGCTGCGGCCGACCGGGCCCCAGAAGTCGGCGATGTCCAGCGCGCGGCTGAAGTTGCCCAGCGTCAGCCCCGTCGGCAGCAGGCTCGGGTCCGGGTCGATGGCGTCCTTCGCCGGCTTGAACGCCGTGTTCAGCATCCAGTAGACGGGGAAACCCGCGGTGGCGAAGACGAGGAGGCCGAGGAGGTTCCAGCCCAGCTTCGACCTGCGGCCCCCTGGAGCGAGCGTGCTCATTCGACCTCTCCGATCTTCAGCATCTGGCGCATGTACACGGCGACCACCCCGAGCAGCAGGAGCACGGTGATGAGAGCGATCGCCGAGCCCTGCCCGTAGTCATTGACCACGAACGCGCGGTCGTACGAATAGGTCGGCAGGATCTGGAACTCCGGCTCCGGGTGGCCGCCCCGCATCACGAACACCTGGGGGAAGACGCCCATGTCCCAGATGACCGAGAGGGTCGTGAGCATCACGATGATCGGCTTGAGGATCGGCAGGGTGACATGCCGGAAGACGCCCCAGGCGCCCGCGCCGTCCAGGCGGGCCGCCTCCTCCAACTCGGCGGGGACCTGGGTGAGTCCGGCGCTCAGGGTGATCACGACGAAGGGCACGGCGCCCCAGACCACGAGCAGCATGATCACGGCCAGGCCCTGGGGTCCGCTGGCGAACCAGTTGTGGCCGATCATCTCGACCCCGGGCAGCTTGCTGAGCAGCGCGTTGAGGATGCCGTAGTCCGCGTCGAACAGCCACTTGAAGACCGTGGTGGCGACGATGATCGGCATGCCCCAGCTGGCCACCAGGGCGATGTTGACGAGGGTCTTCACCCAGCCGGAGACCCGCTGGAGGAGCAGGGCGATGAGCATGCCGGCGACCATCGTGAAGATCACGCAGCCGCCCGCGAAGACGATCGTCCGGACGACGACCGCCCAGAACTCGCCGTCGCTGAGGACCCCGGTGAAGTTGTCGAAGCCGACCCACTCGGCGGGCTGGAAGCCCCACAGCTGGGACTGCCCGAAGTTCTGGAAGGACAGGGTGACCAGGCGGACCAGTGGATAGCCCATGACCAGGGCGAGGACGAGCAGGCAGGGCGCGAGCAGCAGCCAGGGGGTGGCGCCGGAACTCCGCCTCTTTCTGGGCGCCATCGGCGTGGGCGGCGGCGGTACCGACATCGGCGGCGGCACCTCGGTGGGCGTGGTGGTGTCTGCGGCACTCATGGCGCGCTCCTCAGCGGTCCCTCTGGTCGTACGAAAGCGAAGCCGCACGGCCGTACGAAAGCGAAGTCCGTACGGCCCGTACGGATGGCGAAGCCCGCACGGCCCGTTCGAAAGGCGAAGCCCGCACGGTCGTACGGGAGGCGAAGCCCGCACGGTCGTACGGGAAGCAGGGCCCCGCCGGTCCGGGCGGGGCCCTGCCTGCGGTCACTTGGTGTTGATGACCTTGTCGATCGCCGTGTCGGCCTCCTTGGCCGCCGCCTCGACGGACTTCTTGCCGGTGCCGATGTTCTGCAGCATGGTCTGCAGGACCTGGGCCTTCTCGACCTGGCCCCAGCCGGGGGCCATCGGGACGAACCAGTTGGACTCGGCCGCAGTGGCCGGGACCGCGGTCGCCGGGTCGTTCTTCAGGGTGGCGAGGTCGGTCTTGTTGTTGGGCAGGTTGCCCTTGGCGATCAGGCCCTTCTGACCGGAGGGACCGGTGAAGGCGTTGATCCACTCGGCGGCGACGGCCTGCGCCTTCGACTTCACCGGTACGGCCAGGTCCGAACCGCCCAGGAAGACGGGCATGTTCTTGCCGGACGGACCCGGCATCACGAAGTTCTCGAGGTTGTCCTTGAGCTTGCCGGTCTTGTCGTTCTTCGGGTCGGCGGAGGTCGCGCCCTCCCAGGCCGCGCCGAAGATCATGCCGGACTTTCCCTGGCCGTAGACGATGTAGCGGTCGGACTCGTCCTTGGTCTTGTCACCGTGCATGTACTTGTCGACGACGCTCTTGAACTCGGTGAGGCCCTTGACCGACTCGGGCGAGGAGAGGTTGGCCTTCCACTGGCCGCCCGACTCGACGGCGATCGAACCGCCGGCGTCGTAGACGAAGGACATGGCCGCGTACCAGTCACGGGTGGGCTGGTACCAGGCGGAGAACTTGTCGCCCTCCTTCTTCTGGACCTTGTCGAGGGCGGCGGTCAGCTCCGCGTAGGTCTTCGGCGTGGACTTGACGCCGACCGAGGCGAAGAGGTCCTTGCGCCAGTTGCCGACGCGGCCGCCGGCGTAGTACGGGACGCCGTAGGTCTTGCCGTCGTAGGTCACCGAGGCCTTGAGGCCGTCGAGCCAGGCGTCCGAGTTGGTGAACTTCGAGGCGTCGAGAGGCGCGAAGGCCCCCTTGACCATGTAGCCCAGCATCTCGGTGTTGCCCATCTCGACCACGTCGGGGGCCTTGTCGGTGGCGAGGACCGCGTCGAGCTTGGTGTTCTTGTCCGGCCAGCCGTAGTACTCGTGGTTGATCTTGATGCCGGGGTGCTTCTTCTGGACCGCGGCGTCCGCGGCCTTCACCAGCTCGGGCCAGTTGTTCTGGGCGTCGACGGTGAGCCAGACGGTCAGCTCCTTGGCGTCCGCACCGCTGTTGTCCGAACTTCCGCTGTCGCTGCCCCCACACGCCGCGACGGTGACCACCATGCCCGCGATACCGATCGCGGCTATCAGCTTGCGCTTCACGCCACCCTCCTCAGGGATGCCCACACCTCCCGCCCACAGGCCGGGACCTGGACCAATGGTGTAGACCAGTAGGGGGAGCTTGGACCAGACCAGGAGGCCTGTCAAGGGTGCTAGAAACGGCCCTGACCAGCCGTTATGCGACCTACATATGCAGGGACCATTAGTAAAGAAGCCAGCGAAAACAGCGGCACCGGAGTACTCTCGTCCGCTATACCACTCACCTCTGTGGACTAGACCAAAAGAGGCAGCGACGGTATACAGAAGGGATCACGCAGTGACCCGCATCCGGAGCCGGGAAGGCAGACCATGAGCAGCGACGTCAGCAGTGCCGAGACAGAGGGCGGGGCAGGCGTCCGTATCGCGCGCGTGCCCAAGTACTACCGCCTGAAGAAGCACCTGCTGGACATGACGGAGACCCAGTCGCCCGGCACCCCGGTACCGCCCGAGCGCACGCTCGCCGCCGAGTTCGACACCTCCCGCACGACCGTGCGCCAGGCGCTTCAGGAGCTGGTGGTCGAGGGACGGCTCGAACGGATCCAGGGCAAGGGCACGTTCGTCGCCAAGCCGAAGGTCTCGCAGGCCCTCCAACTCACCTCGTACACCGAGGACATGCGCGCCCAGGGCCTCGAACCCACCTCGCAGCTCCTCGACATCGGCTACATCACCGCCGACGACCGGCTCGCCGAGCTCCTCGACATCACGGCCGGCGGCCGGGTGCTGCGCATCGAGCGGCTGCGCATGGCCAACGCCGAGCCGATGGCCATCGAGACGACCCATCTCTCCGCCAAGCGCTTCCCGGCCCTGCGCAGGTCGCTCGTCAAGTACACGTCCCTCTACACGGCGCTCGCCGAGGTCTACGACGTCCATCTCGCCGAGGCCGAGGAGACCATCGAGACCTCCCTGGCCACCCCGCGCGAGGCCGGCCTCCTCGGCACCGACGTGGGCCTGCCGATGCTGATGCTGTCCCGCCACTCACTGGACCGCGCGGGCCAGCCGGTGGAGTGGGTGCGGTCGGTGTACCGGGGGGACCGGTACAAGTTCGTGGCCCGCCTCAAGCGGCCGGTGGAGTAAGGCTCGGGCGCGAGCGGGATCGGCTGCCCCCCGGGGCAAAGCAGCGTGGCCCGCCTCAAGCGGCCCGTCGATTGATGCACACCCTGTAGCGCAACCACGCTCATGGTGGTGATCGCCGACGCTCTGCGGGTCTGCGTCCGGCACACACGCCGTCCCGCGCTGTCCACGCTCAGCGAGGTGCCGTACGTCGAGTCGAGGATCGTCGCCCCGGCCGGCCTGATCCCGACCCGTGAGGAGAAGGAGGAGGCGCGTGACGCGGTCACTGCGGCGCGTTCCCAGAGGTGTGCGCTGGTACGTGCGTGAGCTGACCGACGAGTCGGCGTACGACCGCCATGTCGCGCACGTGCGCAAGGACCACCCTCAGGCTCCGGTGCCGACCCGGAGGGCCCTCGAACGTATGCGGACGGACCGTCAGGAAGGGGACCCACGACAGGGCTTCCGCTGCTGCCGAGACGCCCCTGAAGGGACTGCTTCACAGAATCGACATACCGATATGCGGACGAGGCCTTCCACATGCACGACGCCCTCGCCTAGATTGCCTGCGCATTACACAGGTGATCGTGAGGGGACGGAGTCGCGGAATGTCGGATGCGCCTGAAGTGAGACCACCGGTTGTGACGCCGGTGAGGGTGGTCATCGCCCTCTGTCTCGTCGCCCCGTTCGTGGCGATGCTGTGGGTCGGCTCGTACGCCAAGGTGGACCCCAGCTTCATCGGGATCCCCTTCTTCTACTGGTACCAGATGCTGTGGGTGGTGATCTCCACCGTGCTGACGATGATCGCGTACCAGCTCTGGCGGCGTGACCAGCGCGCCCGTCACGGAGGTGCCAAGTGAACGACGGCGTCAACGGCGTGGCACTGACCGTCTTCATCATCTTCTTCCTGGCCGTCACGGTCATGGGCTTCCTGGCCGCGCGCTGGCGCAGGGCCGAGAGCGACAGTCTCGACGAATGGGGGTTGGGCGGCCGCTCGTTCGGCACCTGGATCACCTGGTTCCTGCTCGGCGGCGACCTCTACACGGCGTACACCTTCGTCGCCGTCCCGGCGGCGATCTACGCGGCGGGCGCGGCCGGCTTCTTCGCGGTGCCGTACACCATCCTCGTGTACCCGCTGATCTTCACGTTCCTGCCCCGTCTGTGGTCGGTCTCCCACAAGCACGGATACGTGACGACCTCGGACTTCGTGCGCGGCCGCTTCGGCTCCAAGGGCCTGTCGCTGGCGGTGGCGGTCACCGGCATCCTCGCGACCATGCCGTACATCGCGCTCCAACTGGTCGGCATACAGGCGGTGCTCGACGTGATGGGCGTGGGCGGCGGCGAGAACACCAACTGGTTCGTGAAGGACCTCCCGCTGCTGATCGCGTTCGGCGTCCTCGCGGCCTACACGTACTCCTCAGGCCTGCGGGCCCCCGCACTGATCGCGTTCGTGAAGGACACGCTGATCTACATCGTCATCGCGGTGGCGATCATCTACATCCCGATCAAGCTGGGCGGGTTCGACGACATCTTCGCGAAGGCGGGCGAGGCGTTCAGCCAGACCAACCCTGCGACCGGGAAGCCGCGCGGCGCCCTGACCCCCGCCGAGCCGGGTCAATGGACGTACGCGACACTGGCGTTGGGCTCCGCGCTGGCGCTGTTCATGTACCCGCACTCCATCACCGCGACGCTCTCCTCCAAGAGCCGTGAGGTGATCCGCCGCAACACCACGATCCTGCCGCTGTACTCGCTGATGCTCGGCCTGCTGGCCCTGCTCGGCTTCATGGCGATCGCGGCCGGCGTGAAGGTCACCAATGGCCAGCTCGCCATCCCCCAGCTGTTCGAGAACATGTTCCCGGCGTGGTTCGCGGGCGTGGCCTTCGCGGCGATCGGCATCGGCGCCCTCGTCCCCGCGGCCATCATGTCCATCGCGGCCGCGAACCTCTTCACCCGCAACATCTACAAGGACTTCATCAAGCCGGACGCGACACCGCAACAGGAGACGAAGGTCTCCAAGCTGGTGTCCCTGCTGGTGAAGGTCGGCGCGCTGGTCTTCGTCCTGACCATGGACAAGACGGTGGCCATCAACTTCCAGCTCCTGGGCGGCATCTGGATCCTGCAGACCTTCCCGGCTCTGGTCGGCGGCCTCTTCACCCGCTGGTTCCACCGCTGGGCGCTGCTCGCCGGCTGGGCGGTCGGCATGATCTACGGCACGGTCGCCGCGTACGGCGTCGCCTCGCCGACCCAGAAGCACTTCGGCGGCTCGGCGAAGGAGATACCGGGCATCGGCGAGATCGGTTACATCGGCCTCACCGCGTTCGTGCTCAACGTCGTCGTCACGGTGGTCCTGACCTTCGTACTGAAGGCAGCGAAGGCCCCCGAGGGCGTGGACGAGACCAGCCCGGAGGACTACACGGCGGACGCGGGCGACCCGGGTGTGCAGGTGGAGCTTCCGCCGGCGACCGCAGGAACCTCGCACTAAGGGCCTTCAGGGGCGCGGGGCCGTGTCGATTTTGCGGCTCCGCCGGGTGGGCGCGACCAGCCACGACGAACCCGCAGCGGGCCACCGAGGGCAAGCCCCTCGGTGGCCCGCTTTCGTGCCTTCGGTGACGACGACCGGTACCTCGCCGAACTCAAGGACGTGGCCAAGAGAGCATCCGCCGCAGAAGTCCTCGTGGCCGTTCTCACCTACAAGTTGACACTCCGAAACCGCCGCGACACAACATCTGGTGGTGTCACCGGAACCCGGCACAAGATGTATGCTCATGCTCGCTGTCGCCGCAGGGGAATCCGGTGCGAATCCGGAACTGTCCCGCAACGGTGTACTCATGCGTGCGTATGCGCATATGAGAGTCAGTCCGAGGACCTGCCGACAGTACGCCCGGCCGCCGTGGCCCGGGTGTCATGACGTCCGGGCCTCGTGGAATGGGCCGGTGGACGCGACGCCGTGCGCGCTCGTGTGCTGCCCCCTGCCCTCAAGGCCCCGTGCCCAGCGAGGGAGAGCCCCACGTGACCATCGCGCCAGCCGACCCGGCTTCAGCGATCGAGCGGACCGAGCAGGAGAACGACGGCCCCGGTGCCGCGCTGCTGCGGACCCTGACCGCGCTGACCGCCGACCTTCCCGACGCCGACCCCGGCCGGGTCGCCGCCGCCGCGCTCCGTGGCCGGTCCTCGCGTGAGGCCTCCCCCGAGATGGTCGTGGAGTTGCGCGAGCTGGCCACCGAGGCGGCGGCCGGTCTCATCTCCGAGGACCCGGCGTACAGCAGGTTGGCCGCCCGGCTGCTGACCATCTCCATCGCCGCCGAGGCCGCCTCGCAGGGCGTCACCTCGTTCACCGGCTCGGTCGCCGTCGGACACCGCGAGGGCCTGATCGCCGACCGGACCGCGGAGTTCGTGCGCGTCCACGCCGAGAAGCTCGACGCGCTGGTCGACACCGAAGCCGACGACCGCTTCGGCTACTTCGGCCTGCGCACCCTCCACAGCCGCTATCTCCTCCGGCACCCGATCACCCGCAGGGTCATCGAGACGCCCCAGCACTTCATGCTCCGGGTCGCGTCCGGGCTCGCCGAGGACACTGTGCTCAATTCAGAAGCGGGCCGCCGCGCCCTGGACGAAGTCGCCGCGCTCTACGCCCTCATGAGCCGCCTCGACTACCTCCCCTCCTCCCCCACCCTCTTCAACTCCGGCACCCGGCACCCCCAGATGTCGTCCTGCTACCTCCTCGACTCCCCGATCGACGAGCTGGACTCCATCTACGACCGCTACCACCAGGTCGCCCGTCTCTCGAAGCACGCCGGTGGCATCGGGCTGTCGTACTCCCGTATCCGCTCGCGCGGTTCGCTCATCCGCGGCACCAACGGGCACTCCAATGGCATCGTCCCGTTCCTGAAGACGCTCGACGCCTCCGTCGCCGCCGTGAACCAGGGCGGCCGGCGCAAGGGCGCGGCCGCGGTCTACCTGGAGACCTGGCACTCCGACATCGAGGAGTTCCTGGAGCTCCGGGACAACACCGGTGAGGACGCCCGCCGTACGCACAACCTGAACCTCGCGCACTGGATCCCGGACGAGTTCATGCGCCGGGTGAACGCCGACGCCGAGTGGTCCCTCTTCTCTCCCGCCGACGTGCCCGAGCTGGTCGATCTCTGGGGCGAGGAGTTCGACGCGGCGTACCGGAAGGCCGAAGAGCAGGGCCTCGCGCGAAAGACCATCCCGGCCCGTGACCTCTACGGCCGCATGATGCGCACCCTCGCGCAGACCGGCAACGGCTGGATGACCTTCAAGGACGCCGCCAACCGGACCGCCAACCAGACGGCGCTGCCGGGCCATGTCGTCCACTCCTCCAACCTCTGCACGGAGATCCTGGAGGTCACGGACGACGGGGAGACCGCGGTCTGCAACCTGGGATCGGTGAACCTCGGCGCGTTCGTCGACACCACGACCGGCGACATCGACTGGGAGCGGCTGGACGCCACCGTCCGCACCGCCGTCACCTTCCTCGACCGGGTCGTCGACATCAACTTCTATCCGACCGAGCAGGCCGGTCGCTCCAACGCGAAGTGGCGTCCCGTGGGTCTCGGTGCGATGGGTCTCCAGGACGTCTTCTTCAAGCTGCGTCTGCCCTTCGACTCCCAGGAGGCCCGGGATCTCTCCACCCGGATCGCCGAGCGCATGATGCTCGCCGCCTACGAGGCCTCCGCCGACCTCGCCGAGCGGGGCGGCCCGCTGCCGGCCTGGGAGAAGACCCGTACGGCGAAGGGTGTCCTGCACCCCGACCACTTCCCGACCGCCCAACTGACCTGGCCGGAGCGGTGGGCGGCCCTGCGCGGCCGTATCGCCGCCACCGGACTGCGCAACTCCCTGCTCCTCGCCATCGCGCCCACCGCCACCATCGCCTCGATCGCCGGGGTGTACGAGTGCATCGAGCCGCAGGTCTCCAACCTGTTCAAGCGCGAGACGCTGTCCGGTGAGTTCCTCCAGGTCAACTCGTATCTGGTGAACGACCTCAAGGCACTGGGCGTCTGGGACGCCCGCACTCGTGAGGCGCTGCGCGATTCCAACGGCTCGGTGCAGGGCTTCGCGTGGATCCCGGAGGACGTACGGGCGTTGTACCGCACCGCGTGGGAGATCCCGCAGCGTGGCCTGATCGACATGGCGGCGGCGCGGACGCCGTTCCTCGACCAGTCGCAGTCCCTGAACCTCTTCCTGGAGACGCCGACCATCGGCAAGCTCTCCTCGATGTACGCGTACGCCTGGAAGTCCGGGCTGAAGACGACGTACTACCTGCGCTCGCGCCCGGCGACCCGTATCGCCCGCGCCGCTCAGGCGACGATCCCCGTGCAACAAGAGACGGATGCCGTCGCCTGCTCCCTGGAAAACCCCGAGTCCTGCGAGGCCTGCCAGTAATGACCACCCGTAACCAGAACCTGCTCGACCCGGGCTTCGAACTGACTCTCCGCCCCATGCGCTACCCGGACTTCTACGAGCGCTACCGGGACGCGATCAAGAACACCTGGACCGTCGAGGAGGTCGACCTCCACTCGGACGTCTCCGACCTCGCCAAGCTCAGCCCCGCCGAACAGCACCTCATCGGCCGTCTGGTGGCGTTCTTCGCGACGGGCGACTCGATCGTGGCGAACAACCTGGTGCTGACGCTGTACAAGCACATCAACTCCCCCGAGGCGAGGCTCTACCTGAGCCGGCAGCTCTTCGAGGAGGCGGTGCATGTGCAGTTCTATCTGACGCTGCTCGACACCTACCTCCCCGACCCGGAGGACCGGACCGCGGCCTTCGACGCCGTCGAGAGCATCCCCTCCATCCGCGAGAAGGCGGAGTTCTGCTTCAGGTGGATCAACGAGGTCGAGAAGCTGGACCGCCTGGAGTCGCAAGCCGACCGCCGCCGCTTCCTGCTGAACCTGATCTGCTTCGCCGCGTGCATCGAGGGCCTCTTCTTCTACGGCGCCTTCGCCTACGTCTACTGGTTCCGCAGCCGGGGTCTGCTGCACGGCCTCGCGACCGGCACCAACTGGGTGTTCCGCGACGAGACCATGCACATGTCCTTCGCCTTCGAGGTGGTCGACACCGTCCGCAAGGAGGAGCCGGAGCTCTTCGACGAGCACCTCCAGCAGCAGGTCACCGACATGCTGGCGGAGGCGGTCGAGGCGGAGCTGCAGTTCGCGCGGGACCTGTGCGGCGACGGGCTGCCGGGCATGAACACCGAGTCGATGCGGCAGTACCTGGAGTGCGTCGCCGACCAGCGCCTCACGCGCCTCGGCTTCGCCCCGGTGTACGGCTCGGAGAACCCGTTCTCCTTCATGGAGCTGCAGGGTGTCCAGGAGCTGACCAACTTCTTCGAGCGGCGTCCGTCCGCGTACCAGGTGGCGGTGGAGGGCACGGTCGACCTGGACGAGGACTTCTGACAGAACACCTTCAAGAATGGGTGGATCCGGGTACGCGTGTGGCACGTCTCATCCACGAGGAGGCCACCCCATGCGCCCTACGACCCACCGCACCGCCCTCGCCCTCGCGGCACTGACGTTGCTGCTCGCGGGGTGCGGGACCGAGGCTGGAAGCCAAGGGGGCGACGGTGACACCGTGTCACCGTCGCCCTCTTCGTCATCCCCGCCCCCGTCCGCGTCGTCCTCGCCCGGCTGTACCCACGCCTCGGAGCTCGACGCCGGCGACAGCGGCAGCACGGTCTGCCTCGCGGTCGGCGACACCATCCGCATCTCGCTGGACGGGACGAAGAGCCGCCCCTGGAAACCGGTCACCACCGAGGGTGGCGGACTGGAGGCCACCAACAGCGGCATCGTCCTGCTGCCCGGTGACGCGAGCTCCGCCTACAAAGCGGTCTCGGCGGGCACCGTACGGCTGAGTTCCACCCGTCCGCTGTGCGCCACCGAGACCGGCAAGGTGTCCTGCAAGGGCATTCAGGAGTGGCGGGTCACCGTGCTGGTCACCTGAGCTTGACCGCGTCCCCGGCGGACACCTTCAACGAGGTCGTCGTGGTGCCGGGGAAGTACCAGCGCCAGCTGCCCGCCGACGTGGCGGTCACCTTGGTGCTGAGCCGGCCCACGTTGTCCGTCTTCACGGTCTTGACCGTGCTGTAGTGGGCAGCGCCGGCCGCGCGGAACTGGAGCTTCACCGCCTGGCCCGGGTAGCCGTGGTACTTCAGGTCCTCCCAGTTGGCCCGGGAGAGCTTGCCCTTGACGGTGAGCTGGGCGCCCTTGGCGACGGGTTCGGGGGTCGCGTCCGTGGTGAGCTGAGCGGCGCGCTTGACCTTGTACTGGGCGATGTTGTCGTAGATCCAGTAGTCGCCGTCGTTGGCTTTGACGGTGGCGGCGACCACCCAGACACCGGCGAGCTTGTTGCTGTCGATGTCGTCGCTGTCGGCGATCCAGGCGGGGTCGACCGTCATCGTGCCTGTGCACACCGACGTCGTCGAGCTCTTCCTCACACAGGACGAGTCGCCGTTCCAGGTGAAGAAGCCGTAGGGGGTGGACCTGTTGAACGTGCTGAGATGCGTGATCTTCTTGGCTCCCGAGTCGTCCTTGATGGTGACCGCGATCGGGAATGTGATGGTCTGCGCCGTACCGACGATGACGTTGTTGCCCTTGTTCACGACGGTCTTGGTGACCCTGATGTCACCCTCGCCCTCGGCATGGGCACCGGTGGCCGTGAGCAGGGTCAGGGCTGCCGCCCCGCCTGCCACGGCCCACAGTCTGTGTCTCATGTTCCTCCCCTGTTGATCCAGGAGAGATTAGACCGTTCGGGTCGCCCCGTGTGCGGTCCGGTACTCGTGCGCCTTCCGGATCTGGCGGTCGACGCGCTTGTCGTGGACGATCCCGATCACCGACGGGAGGATCAGGAGGACGAGGATGGCGAAAACAGTCAGCATGGCGATCAGTCCTTCTGTCTGCGCTGAAGTCATGTCACTACTCTCGTGCCGTTGACTGCTGACAAACAGTGGCAGGACTGCCGCACACCCTCGATTTACTGCCAAGCCTGAGGCACACTGGCAGCATGCTGAAGAACGTCGCGGCCGTCGTCCTGGACGGTGTGAACCCCTTCGAACTCGGTGTCGTCTGCGAGGTCTTCGGCACCGACCGCAGTGACGACGGACTGCCCGTGTACGACTTCGCCGTCGCGTCGGCCGAGGGCCCGAGGCTGACCTCGCGGGCGGGCTTCGCCCTGCATGTCGAGCACGGCCTGGAGCGGCTGGAGTCGGCCGACCTGATCGCCGTGCCGGCCGGCGCCTGCTACGAGACGCGGGAGTTCCCGCCGGAGCTCCTGGAGGCCCTGCGGCGCGGGGTCGAACGCGGGGCCCGGGTGCTCAGCGTGTGCTCCGGCGTCTTCGTGCTCGCCGCGGCCGGGCTGCTCGACGGCCGGCGCTCCGCCGTGCACTGGCGGCATGTGGACGAGCTGACCCGGACGTACCCACGGCTGACCGTCGAACCCGACGTCCTGTACGTCGACGAGGACCCGGTGATCACCTCCGCGGGCACGGCGGCAGGCATCGACGCGTGTCTGCACATCGTGCGCAAGGAGCAGGGCACCGAGGTCGCCAACAAGATCGCCCGCCGGATGGTCGTACCGCCGCACCGGGACGGCGGCCAGGCGCAGTACATCGAGCGGCCGCTGCCCCGGTCGAGGTGCGACACCGTCGGCGAGGTGCTCGTGTGGATGGAGCGGCACCTCGACGAGGACGTCACCGTGGAGCAGCTCGCCGAGCGCGCGCACATGTCCCCGCGCACGTTCGCCCGCCGCTTCCAGCAGGAGACGGGTACGACTCCCTACCGCTGGATCCTGCGCCAGCGTGTGCTGCTGGCCCAGCGGCTGCTGGAGGCGACGGACGAGACGGTGGACACGATCGCCGGTCGAACGGGGTTCGGCACCGCGGCCGCGCTGCGCCACCAGTTCCTGCGCGCGGTGGGCACCACCCCGAACGCCTACCGGCGCACGTTCCAGGGTCCGGAGGCGGTGGCCTGACCCGTCACCTGGGCACGGGTTTCACCAGGAGCCGGTTCGGCCGCAGGGTGATGCCGGGCCGGGGGGTGTCGTCGGACCCGGGCACCTGCTCGAAGCGGTACTTCCGGGCCAGCGCCGCCGTGAGCAGCGTCAGCTGGGCCATCGAGAAGTGGTCGCTCGGGCACTTCCGGTTGCCGGTGCTGAACGGGCTCATGGCGTGTTTCGGAACCGACCCGGCCCGTTCCGGACTCCAGCGCAGAGGGTCGAACTCCGCGCTGTCGCCGAAGGACTTCGCATCGCGCTGGATCGCGTACGGACTGTGGACGATGTCGGACCCGGCCGGAATGCGATAGCCACCGAGTTCGGTGTCCCGTACCGCCCGCCGCGTCAATATCCATACCGCGGGCCACAACCGCATGGTCTCGACCACCACATAGTTCGTGTACCTGAGCGACCGGACGTCCTCGAATGCCACAGGACGGCCACCGGTGACCGATTCGACTTCCGCACACACTTTGTCGGCGTGTTCCGGGTGTTCGGCGAGCACCTGAAGCAGCCACATGATCGTGGACGCGACGGTTTCGCCGCCGGGGGTGAGTATCGCGACGACCTGGTCGTGGATCTCCTGTTCCCCGATGGGGTCGCCATTCGCGTCCTTCGCCGTCAGCAATGCCGTCAGCAAATCGTCCGGCTTTTGACCGGATGCCCGGCGCTCGGCGACGATCTCGTCGACCACGAGATGCAGATCGGCCAACGCACGGTTGAATGCGAGGTTGGCCGGCAGGGGCAGCTTGTACAGCGGCCCCGCGGGTATCACCATCCGCCGGTACATGCCCCGGAAGACGGTCGTGAGCGCGACGCACAGCCGCTCGGCGCGCTCGTCCATGCAGTCGCCGCGCAGCAGACAGCGGGCCGCGATACGCACGGCGACCCGGAAGGACTCCAGGGTGCAGTCGACCGTCTCACCGGGCCGCCAGCGCTCGGCCAGCGCCTGTGCCTCCTCCTCCATGATGGGCCCGTACGCCGGTATCGCGTCGAGCCGGAAGGCGGGCTGGATGGTGCGCCGTTGACGCCGGTGCTGCGGGCCGTTGGCGGTGGCCACGCCCTCCTTGCCGACCAGGCCCTCCAGGGACTCCCAGAGCGGACCGGCGATGATGAAGTCGGGGTTGAGCGCCACCGCCCCGGTCAGTTCCGGGGTGGTGGGCGCGTACACCGTCTTGGGGCCGAGCTTGAGGCGTACGACGTCGCCGTGCGCCCGGAGTCCGGACAGGAACGTCAGCGGGTCGCGCGCGAGCCGGAGACCGTGCCCGAGGAGCGGCACCCGGCCGCCGGCGATCGGGGGCCGCCCCTTGTCGTCCGGCTCCTGGACCACGGGAGGTTCGGGCTTCACCGAGTCGAGAGTCATTGCTCACCTGCCGCTTCGTTGTCGATGTACGGGGGTGTGGACCGGTCGTCCCAGCTGTCGACCAGGTAGCGGCCGGACTCGTGGTGGAACCAGTAGACGGCGCTGAACCAGTTGCGCATGTTGCGGACACAGGACCGTACGGCGGCGCTCATTTCCTTTCCCCGCACGGTGCCGTCATCGAGACCGTCGGCGAAACACTGGGCGTCCCTTTCGGCGACGAGGAACGCGTCCACACATTTCTCGACGCGCCGCCTCAGTTCCCGGATCGCCTCTTCGAGGGTCAGCCCCTCGTGGGTGATGAGACTGATTCCGAGATTGTGGACCTCGTCGCCCGCGATTTCCTTGGGCAATGAGCAGAGGTCGTTGTACCAGGCGGCGAATTCCTGGCTCAGCAGAGCCGCCCGCCGATACGCCGGATTTTTCCTTACGGCGTCCGGGAGTTCACAGCCCGCGCCCGCCTCAAGGAGATCCGTCCAGATCCAGTGCGCGAAGGTGAGGCGGCGCAGCGCCAGGTATTCCGCGACCGGCGGGATGATTCCCTCGGTGCGATTGCGGAATTCCCGGTCGTAGGCCTCGATCACCTCGTGGAAGTGCCGGGCGAACCGGGCGTTCCACGTCCGCGGCAGGAACGCGTACAGCCGCACCATGGTGTCCGCGAAGGCGGCGACCAGGGGATCCTCGTGGTGCAGATGGTCGCGTGGCGAGTCGAGCGCGGCGTGCAACCGGAACCTGAGCCGCCGCCACGCCACCGGGCGGTGGTGGACGATGTCGCGGTCGTGCCGGTCGTCCCAGACGAAGAACCACGCGCTGTAGTCCGCTATCGCCTGGAGGACCTCGTCGGGGGCGCCGAGGTAGTACCCCGCCATCAGGTCCGTATAGCACAGTCCGTCGGCATATTCCTCCACCTTGTCCGCAGGCATGAGCCGCTTTTCCAGAAGCCAGGTGCGGGTCTTCTCCTGGAGCCTCGGCCAATATGGATGCAGTTGCCTGGGAAACGCTGCCTCGATCACCGGGAGAGAGAGCGACGGTGGAACCGCGATCGCCGTCGGCGTCGATGTGGTGCCGTGTGGGAAAGCAGGCACGAACAAACCCCTTCCAGCCGCCAGTTGACGCACGCCCCTCGCTGAACCGGGCGTGCGCCGTTGCGTATCCCCGCACTTCCCATTCAGCACCACAACTGACCGCCCTGAGAACGGATCTGCTCCATTCACTACCCCTGCGCGCCTGGATTCTCCCCTCATGCCACACGAATCGGATCACTGCATGAGCACATCCGATCGAACGTGCGACGCACATGCGAACGGCGCCTGTTCAGGAGGTGATTCCTGAACAGACGCCGTCCGTACGGGGGTTGCGGGACGTCAGTCGTTGGCGACCACGGGGTAGCGGGGCTCGTTCTCGGCCATCTGCCGCAGCGCGTCCTTGCGTTCGCGCTTGGAGAGCCTGTCGATGTAGAGGTAGCCGTACAGGTGGTCGGTCTCGTGCTGCAGACACCGGGCGAAGTAGCCGGTGCCACGGACCTTGACGGGGTGGCCCTTCTCGTCCTGCCCGGTGACCTCGGCGTAGTCCGGGCGAGCGAGCGGCGCGTACGCCGTGGGCACCGACAGGCAGCCCTCGTTGCTGTCGTCGAGCCGGCGCCGGTCGGCGGGCAGGTCCACGACCTTCGGGTTGCAGACGACACCCACGTGCCGCCGCCCCTCGTCGTCCTGGCAGTCGTACACGAAGACCTTCAGATCGACACCGATCTGGTTGGCGGCGAGACCCACGCCCTCGGCGGTGCGCTGGCTGGCGAACATGTCCGCGACCAGCTGGTCCAGCTCTGCGCCGAACTCTGTGACGTCCTTGCACTCCTTGTGCAGCACCGGGTTCCCTACGACGGTGATGGGCCGCGAGGTGCCGCGCTCACGCCAGGCGTTCTCCCGCTCCTCGGTCTCCTCGGTGTCGATGACGAACCCGTCGTCATCGACGGGGAGCACGCCCGCGTGCTGCTGATCGGTGTCCTGCTGGGCCATGACCTACGTATGCCTTCCTCAAACAAACATGGGGTGAAGCTGCTGATACAGGGTACGGGGAACGCGCCCCACAGGGGCGCGGGTGTCAACCTGCGGCTTCGCCACGTGGGCGCGACCAGCCACAGCGGTCCAGCAGCCGAAGAACGACCTAACAGACCTCTTCCAAGTCCCGCCAGTCGCGAGAATCCGGACTGTCCGCGACCCACCCGTCCAGTAGGCCCCGTACCAGTGAGGCAGGGGCGGCGACGCCACATTCACGCTCCGGCACCCACAACTGCCCGTCCGTCCGATGCCCCAGCGGCCCAGGATGCCCCGGCTCACTGTGATCGTGGGGATCAAGATGCTCCCCCTCGCCCTCATCGGACGGCATCCGCGACTCGGAACACATCCGACAGAGCAACCGCACCGACGAGGACCAGTCCTCCGCCGCGAACCCGGCATCGGCGGCCAGCTGCTCCAGCGCGTCCCGGTCGGCCTCGGTGGCGGCTTCCAGCAGCACCACCCACGTAGGCACCGGCGAAGGCGCCCACAGCTCGATCTCGTCGAACACGGGGTACGCATGGCCCGACGTCGTCGTCCGCTCCCCGTGCGGCACCCCGTCGTGCAGCACGACCTCACCCCACCGCCGCCCCGAGGACGGCAACGGAATGGACAGCACCTCGATACGGGCGGGATCGAGCCGCCGCCCCCAGACCACCTCGGCCTCCCCCTCGGGAGACAGCCGTACGGCAGCGCTGCCCAGGTCCATCCCCAGCGGCTCACCCGAAGCCGTGGCACCCCCCGGCACCCGCAGCCCGTACGCCTGCCAGGCCCGCCGGGCCAGCGGCCAGTCCTGGAGCGCGGTCGCGGCGATGCCGACGTTCCACCAGTCGGGCGCCCCGGTCTCCCGGTCGAGCAGCGCGACGGCCCGAAGGCCCGCGGCCCGCGCCTGCTCCCAGTCGTGCCGGAACTTGTGGAGCAGGGCGAGGTTGAACCAGGACTCGGACAGCCACGGCTCCAGGTCCGCGGCACGTGTCAGCAGCGCGCCCGCGTCCTCATAGCGACCGTCGCCGATCAGCGTGAACGCGCGGTCCGTGGCCTGCCGCCAGGAGGCGGAGGGCCGGTGCCGTCCCTTGCCGAAGATCCTCACGATTCCCGCCTGCCAGTTCCGTCGAGTGGGCTGGCTGTGCCCCCGGACACCCTCTCTCTCGCATCCAACCACGTGTGCTTGGAAGGGCGCTCATTACCCATGGGTTACCCCGTCACGGGGGAGGTCAGACAGTCTCTTGACAGGACCCTGGCCAGCGCCTCCACGACGTCCGGAGCGTAGTCCCCCGCGGTGCCCAGGCGCAGCTCCTCCAGCGCGGTCAGGGGACCGCCGGGCCCGGTGTCGCGTGCCTTCTCCTCGTACGCGTTCACCGTCCGGACGATCCGTGCGGCGAGCGGCTGCTCCCGGAAAGGGTCCGCCTGCCGTTCCACGACCACGGCGACGGCCGCGTCGACGCCCGTCTGCCGTACGACGGCCCCGCCGAGCAGCGCGATACGGCGCTGTTCGGCGACGGGCAGCCCGGCGGTGGCACCGGCGGGCACGGGGTCGACGAGGCTCAGCTGACCGATGTCGTGCATGAGGGCGGCGTACTCCAGGACGGTGAGTTCGGGCCGGGACAGTCCCAGGTCGCGCCCGACCTCCCGGCTCAGCGCGGCGACCCGCCGGGCGTGTCCTGCGGGCGTGTATCCGGCTATCTCGGTGGCGCGGGCGAGGGAGGCGATGGTCTGCCGGTTGGTGGCGCGGACGGCGGCGTACCGGCGGACGGAGAGCTGGGTGAGCAGCAGCGGCACGGAGAAGACGGGCAGCGCCCACAGTCCTACGACGGCCACCGCGAGCGCCATCACGGCCCCGGTCGCGACGACGGCGGAGCCGATCCCGAGCAGGGCCCGCAGTTCGTCCCTGAGCAGCGGACCGAAGGGCCACCGGGTGCGGGAGTGGGCCAGGGCGGCCGCGAGCACGGCGTCGCACAGCGCGGTGAGGGAGAGCAGCGCGAGCAGCAGCACGGCGTACGCGGGGCCGCCCCACTTGGTGAACGTGCCCTGGTTGTAGAGGGGTTGGAAACACACGGCGGCGAACCCGACGGTGAGGACACGGCGGGCCCGTTGGTCGGCGGTGGGCCCCTGACCGCGCCCGACGTGCGGCACGCTGCCGACGAGAGAGGCGGCGAGTACGACGGTGACAACCTGGGCGGCGCCGTGGTGGGTGGGCGCACCGGCGTTCTCGCCGAGCAGGGCGTACGACAGCGCCCCGGCGGCCCCGAGGGGCGCGGCCTCCCTGACATGCGGCCCGCTGCGCCGGTTCAGCTCACCCACGGTGATCAGCACCCCGAAGGCGAGAGCGGTACCGCGCTCCTCAAGACCGCTCCAGAGGACGAAGCCGAGGGAGCCGAGGGCCAGAAGGGCGCCGGAGCCGTGGACGAGGGTGAGCAGGAGGGCCGGCCGGGAGGGGCTCGGCGAACCCCGGCACGGCTCACGCCCGGTCACCGGCGCACTCCCAGCCGCCCCACGACCCCCGGCCGGGGACGCGGCACACCGGGCTCGTCCGCCGTGACCGCCGGGTGCCAGCCGTGCCGGGCCAGCGCGCGGACGAGGGCCGTCACCATCCGCGGGTCGAACTGGCTGCCCGCGCACCGCTCCAGCTCCTCCAGCGCGGCGTCCACCGGCCGGGCCCGCCGGTAGGACCGGGTGGACGTCATCGCGTCGAAGGCGTCGGCGACGGCCACCACCCGTGCCGACTCCGGGATCTGGCCCCCCATCAGTCCGTACGGATATCCGCTTCCGTCCAGCCGTTCGTGGTGGTGCAGTACGGCGGCCCTGGCCTCCCCGAGGAAGGAGATGCCCCGCACGATCTCGTGTCCGTACTCGGGATGCAGCTCGATGACCCGCCGCTCCTGCGGAGTCAGGGGCCCGTCCTTCCTGAGCAGCCGTGTCGGCACCCCGAGCTTCCCCACGTCGTGCAGAATCCCGGCGAACCGCAAGACCTCGACGCGGGCGTCATCCATGCCGAGCTCCCGCGCGATCATCATCGACGCCTGCCCGACCCGCTCGCTGTGCCCGCGCGTGTACTCGTCCTTGATGTCGACGGCCTGCACCAGCGCCCGGATCGTGGCCTGATGCGCGGCCCGCTCCCGGTGGTACTGCGCGAACACCCACCACGACACACACATCGGCAGCAGCACGAGCAACGCGGCGACCGGGCCGTAGGGACTGCGCCACAGCACGGCCATCATCAGCCCGACGAGCCCATGTACGGCGACGGGGGCGAGGGAGCGGAGGAAGAGCCCGCGCCGGGCCCGCCGTACGGGAGTCCGGTCGGCGAGCGCCAGGATCCCTCCGTCCAGCGCGCTCAGGACGAGGCAGAACGTGAGCACCGCGGCCCCGGCCGGGACCAGCGCGTACGGGAAGTCGGAGGCCACGACCGCGTCCCGGCCGTCCATCGCCCAGTGCACCCGCGCGGCCGCCCACACACCCACCGCGAGCTGCGCGGCCCGCCAGATCCGCCGTAGCCACCGCGGGCGCTGCTCGACCGGGGACAGCAGAGCGCCCGGCAGCACCACCAGGGCGGCGGCGGGGGGCGGCAGCAGAAAGGCTCCGGCCAGCAGGACGGGGTGGAAGGTGCCGGCGAACCGCCACCGGGCGGCGGCCTGCTCGCATCCCGCGTACAGCGCGGCGAGCAGGGCGACCGCCGACCACGGGGTGCGCACGGCCGGCAGCGGCAGCAGACAGAGCAGTGCGGCTACGGCGACACAGGCGACGTACGCGCGCGCCCGAGCCGGTACCGCCTCCACGCCAACGCCCTCCCCGGCCAAGCCTGTTCCGGCTCCGGAGCCTAGAACCCGGGGTGGGCCGTGCGAGCCGCTATGGGGGAATCCGCGAGCATACGGCCTCAGGATTAGCCCGTTCGAGTGACCGGCGGGCGAACGTTCCTGCGTGCGGCTGTGCGGCCCGTCTCTGGCCTGGAGATCTGATCCCGCGGTACTCCGCAAGCCCGGTCCGCACGGCGGCCGGTGCGGCACGACGGCCGGCGGCGCGCTCAGGACTCCTGCGGCGTCACCGGCTCGGCGGTCACGTCGTGGTCCGGCACGGCCTGTCCGGAGCGGATCAGGTCGAGCCGCCCCAGAACCTTGGCGCGCAGGTCGGTCGGCACGTCGTCCTGACCGCAGCACCGCTTGACGAGCTTCTTCACGGCCTCTTCCAGGCCGTACTTCTCCAGGCACGGCGAGCACTCCGTGAAGTGCTGCTTGAACTTGGCGCGATCGACGTCCGGCATCTCACTGTCGAGGAACTCGTAGAGATGATCGAGGACTTCACTGCAGTCCGTCTCGTGCGGCTCTCCGCAGCTCATGAGCCCGAGCCTTTCGCTTCGTTCGACTCTCCGGCACCGGCCGGGACGAGCCCGCGCTCACGCGCGTAGTCCTCCAGCATGCCGCGCAGTTGACGGCGGCCGCGGTGCAGGCGGGACATCACCGTACCGATGGGTGTCCCCATGATGTCCGCGATCTCCTTGTACGCAAAGCCCTCGACGTCGGCGAGATAGACGGCGATGCGGAATTCCTCGGGGATCGCCTGGAGTGCTTCCTTCACGTCCGAGTCGGGCAGGTGGTCGAGCGCCTGCGACTCGGCGGAGCGCAGACCGGTCGACATGTGCGACTCGGCACGCGCGAGCTGCCAGTCCTCGATCTCCTCGGCCGCGGAGCGCTGGGGTTCGCGCTGCTTCTTGCGGTACGAGTTGATGAACGTGTTGGTGAGGATCCGGTACAGCCACGCCTTGAGGTTGGTCCCCTCACGGAACTGGTGGAAGGACGCGTACGCCTTGGCGTACGTCTCCTGCACCAGGTCCTCGGCGTCGGCCGGGTTGCGCGTCATGCGCAGGGCGGCCGAGTACATCTGGTCGAGGAATTCGAGCGCGTCCCGCTCGAAGCGCGCGCTGCGCTCCGACGTGGACTCCGTGCTCGTGCCCTGGCCCTCGGGCTGCTCCGCCTGACCGTTGTCGGTCCCTGCGTCGATCCCAGTGACCGGACCCACCTCCTCAAGATTCCGGGCAGCATCGAAACCGGTGCCACCGGAATTGGAGGATAGACGACTACCCGCCCCGGCCGCCCCTCGAATAGGGGTGGTCTTGGTCGCGTGCAGCACCGTCCAGTCCAGGTCAGCGCGGCTGCTGCGGCTCGGGCAGAAGGTCGAACCCATGCGGCGGACTTCCTCTCTACGACGGTCGGTGCTGGGTCTTCAGCACTTCTGTCCGCCTCAACAGAGGTCCGCGGCTCAACATTCCCGGGCCTTCACCCCAGTGACCCGGTCCACTTCACGACCGCGTCCGTGATGACCGTCACGGCCTCCTCCGCGGTGATCTCCGCCCGCTTCGGCACCGCGAAGCCATGATCGCCGTACGGCACCTCGACCAGCTCGAAGGCCCCGTCCGGGAACTCCTCCGGCTTCCCGAACGGGTCGTTGCCGCCCTGGACGACCAGGGTGGGCACCCCCGATCCGAGCAGCTCGTCGGCGCGCGACTTCTCCGGCCTGCCGGGCGGGTGCAGCGGGAAGCTGAGGGCGAGGACGGCGGCGGCGCCCAGCTCCACGGCCGTACGGCAGGCGACGCGGGCCCCGGCGCTGCGCCCGCCGGAGATCACCGGCAGGCCGGCCGCGGCCAGCCGGGGCCAGATGCCCCGCCATCCCACGTCGAGCCTCTTCGGCGCGGGCGCGAGCTTCTTGCCGGCCACCCGCCAGGGCTGCTCCACCAGGGCGACGGTCACCCCGTGGCCGGGGAGCACCCGAGCGAGCGCCTGGAGGTCCCGTGCCTCGATGCCACCGCCGGCGCCATGGCTCACGGCCATCACGAGCCGCGCCTTCCTCGCCTTGTGCCAGGTGATACGGGCGTCACCCGCGTCCGTGCCGATGAACTCGAAGGTCATGTCAGAAGAGTGTGCCCTCTTCGGGTCCTTCGAGTTCCTTCAGCAGCTCCGGCCCGTTGTTGCGGACGTTGCTGACGGCCGTGGAGACCGGATAGGCGCGCATGAGCCCCTCGGGCGGGGGCGCCAGCAGCGAGCGCAGGTCCTCCACGTCCGTGCGGGACGGGTCGAGCCAGGTGTCCCAGCGGTCGGCAGTGAGCATGAGCGGCATCCGCGGGTGGATGTCAACGAGCGTGCGCGGACCGTCGGCCGGCGAGACGGCCAGCGGGCCGGTCTCCGCTTCGGTGGTGATCACGGAGCAGGTCACCCACCAGGCCTGCGGGTGGTCGTCGGGCAGGGCCTTGTCCCGCCAGAACTCGTACAGCCCGGCCATCGCGAACACCGAACCGTCGGCGGGCAGCACGAAGTAGGGCTGCTTGCGCGGCCGCTTCTTCTTCCCCTCGACCTCCAGATCGCGCTCCTGCGTGCCGGTGACCCACTCGTAGTAGCCGTCGGCCGGGATGATGCAGCGGCGGCTGGAGAAGGCCCTCTTGTACGACGGCTTCTCGTGCACGGTCTCCGCGCGGGCGTTGATCATCCGGGCGGCGCCCTCGGGAGTCTTGGACCAGCTCGGGACCAGTCCCCACTTGAGCTTGCGCAGCTGTCGAACCGGCCGCGGGTCGGCCACGTCCTTAAGAGGACGGTCGAGGACGGCGTAGACCTCCTTGGTCGGGGCCACGTTGTAGTCGGGTTCCAAGGTCTCCTCGGGTTCCCACTTCTCAACCTCAAAGATTCCTGCGAGATCCTCGGGCCTACGACTCGCTGCATACCGTCCGCACATACGTGCCACACTGCCAGACTCCGTACGAGGAGAGGGAGCCACCGGGAAACATGGACACCAGCACAGCGACCTCTCTGTGGGACGAGCTCATCGGAACCCAGCCCGATCCCGATCTGTGGGTGGTGCTGGCCACCATGGTGGCGGCGCTCGCCATAGTGATCCCGCACCAGCTGTGGCGGGTCTCGCGCAACGCGATCACCATCGCCCACGAGGGCGGCCACGGGCTGGTCGCCCTGTGCACCGGCCGCCAGCTCACCGGCATACGGCTGCACTCCGACACCAGCGGTCTCACGGTCAGCCGGGGCAAGCCGCACGGCATCGGCATGATCCTCACCGCGGCGGCCGGCTACACCGCTCCCCCGCTGCTCGGCCTGGGCGGCGCCGCCCTGCTGGCCGCCGGCCGCATCACCCTGCTGCTGTGGGCGGCGACGATCCTGCTGATCGCCCTGCTGGTGATGATCCGCAACGCGTACGGGGCTCTGACGGTGGTCGTCACCGGCGGCACCTTCGTGGTGGTGTCCTGGCTCGCCGGGCCCCAGGTGCAGGCGGCGTTCGCGTACGCGGTGGTGTGGTTCCTGCTGCTCGGCGGAGTACGTCCCGCTTTCGAGCTACAGGCGAAGAGGTCGAGGGGCGGGGCGGGCGACTCGGACGCGGATCAGTTGTCCCGCCTGACTCACGTTCCGGCGGGGCTGTGGCTGTTCCTGTTCCACGCGGTGAGCCTGTGCTCCTTGATAGGTGGGGGCAGGTGGCTTCTGGAGGTGTGATGCAGCCCCGAAGGGGCGCATCACACAGGGGCGCGGGGCGGTGACATCAGCGGCTCCATCGCGGGGCGCGGCCGGCCACGATGGCGCGGCACCCGAAAGACGACCCCCGACTAAAGTAAACGCATGGCTTTGAACCCCGCAGACAACACCCTCTGGCCCGCCCCCCACGCGAGCGGAGCCGTCGACGCAACGGTCCACGTCCCAGGGTCGAAGTCAGTCACCAACCGCGCCCTCGTACTGGCAGCCCTCGCCTCGGAACCGGGCTGGCTCCGCCGCCCCCTCCGCTCCCGGGACACCCTCCTCATGGCGGCGGCTCTCCGCGAGATGGGCGTAGGCATCGAAGAAGGCGTCGGCCCCGACGGCACGGGAGAGACCTGGCGCGTCCTGCCCGCGGGCCTCCGAGGCCCCGCCACAGTGGACGTCGGCAACGCCGGCACCGTCATGCGCTTCCTCCCTCCCGTCGCCGCCCTCGCCGACGGCCCGATCCGCTTCGACGGCGACCCGAGGTCGTACGAGCGCCCCCTGCACGGCGTGATCGACGCCCTGCGCGTCCTCGGCGCCCGGATCGACGACGACGCCCGCGGCGCGCTGCCGCTCACCGTGCACGGCGGGGGCGCCCTGGACGGCGGCCCGGTCGAGATCGACGCGTCGAGCTCGTCCCAGTTCGTCTCCGCGCTGCTGCTCTCCGGCCCGCGCTTCAACCAGGGTGTCGAGGTCCGCCACATCGGCAGCTCGCTCCCCTCCCTCCCGCACATCCGTATGACCGTGGACATGTTGCGCGCGGTCGGCGCCCAGGTGGACACCCCGGAGTCGGGCGGCGAGCCGAACGTCTGGCGGGTCACGCCGGGCGCCCTGCTGGGCCGGGACCTGACCGTCGAGCCCGATCTCTCCAACGCCCAGCCGTTCCTGGCGGCGGCCCTGGTGACCGGCGGCAAGGTCGTGATCCCTGACTGGCCGGCCCGCACCACCCAGCCCGGTGACCGGCTGCGCGAGATCTTCACCGAGATGGGCGGTTCCTGCGAACTCACCGAGTACGGCCTGGTGTTCACCGGTTCGGGTGGCATCCACGGCATCGATGTCGACCTGGGTGAGGTCGGCGAGCTGACTCCCGGCATCGCGGCGGTCGCGGCCCTCGCGGACTCCCCTTCGACGCTGCGCGGGGTGGCCCATCTGCGCCTGCACGAGACTGACCGGCTGGCCGCGCTCACCAAGGAGATCAACGAACTCGGCGGTGACGTCACCGAGACCGCCGACGGTCTGCACATCCGCCCGCGCCCGCTGCACGGCGGGATCTTCCACACCTACGAGGACCACCGCATGGCCACGGCCGGCGCGATCATCGGCCTCGCGGTGGAGGGCGTGCGGATCGAGAACGTCGCGACGACGGCCAAGACTCTGCCGGACTTCCCCGACCTGTGGGCCGGGATGCTCGGGAGCGACGGAGCGTAGGGGCACGAGGAGATGCGCCGCTACGGCAAGCACACCGACGAGGACGACATCCGCAGCCGCCCCAACCGCAAGGGCAACCGGCCGCGTACGAACATCCGCCCCAAGCATGAGGAAGCCGTCGAGGGCATGGTCCTCACCGTCGACCGGGGCCGTCTGACCTGTCTGGTCGACGGCAGGGTCGTCATGGCGATGAAGGCCCGCGAACTGGGCCGCAAGGCCGCGGTCGTCGGAGACCGGGTGGCCATCGTCGGCGACCTCTCCGGCGAGAAGGACACCCTGGCCCGCATCGTCCGCATCGCGCCGCGCACCTCGGTCCTGCGCCGCACGGCGGACGACGACGATCCGTACGAGCGCGTGGTCGTCGCCAACGCCGACCAGCTCGCCATCGTCACGGCCCTCGCCGACCCGGAACCCCGCCCCCGTCTGATCGACCGCTGCCTGGTGGCCGCCTTCGACGGCGGTCTGACCCCCCTCCTGGTCCTGACGAAGTCGGACCTGGCCCAGCCCGACAAGCTGCTGGAGCTGTACGGCCACCTGGACATCCCGTACGCCGTCACCAGCCGCGAGGAGTTGGAGAGCGGGGGCGCGGCGGACGTGGTGCGCGAGCACCTCGACGGCAAGATCACGGCCTTCGTCGGTCACTCGGGCGTGGGCAAGACGACCTTGGTCAACACACTGGTCCCGGTGGAGCAGCGCCGGGTGACGGGTCATGTGAACGCGGTGACCGGCCGCGGCCGCCACACCACGACCTCGGCACTGGCGCTTCCCCTGGCGGGCGACGCCGGCTGGGTGATCGACACCCCGGGCGTACGGTCCTTCGGCCTCCACCACGTGGACCCGTCCCGCGTGATCCTCGCGTTTCCCGATCTGGTACCGGGAACCGAGGGCTGTCCGCGCGCGTGCAGTCATGATGAGCCGGACTGCGCGCTGGACGCGTGGGTGGCGGAGGGGCACGCCGATCCCGCCCGGCTGTACTCCCTGCGGCGACTGCTCGCGACACGGGAGCGGACTGAGGGGGACTGACCTCCGCGTTGTTTGGCTGTACGCGAGTTCGGTAAGTGCATAATCGCACCGAGCCGGACATACGGGAGGACAGCACATGGCGTGGCTGCTGGTGGTGGTGGCCGGGTTGCTGGAGACCGGTTTCGCCGTGTGCCTGAAGCTCTCCCACGGTTTCACCCGGCTGTGGCCGACGGTCGCGTTCTGCATCTTCGCGCTCGGCAGCTTCGGCCTGCTGACCCTGTCCCTGAAGAAGCTCGACGTGGGCCCCGCCTACGCGGTGTGGACCGGCATCGGCGCGGCGGGGACGGCGATCTACGGGATGATCTTCCTCGACGACCTGGTGTCAACTCTGAAGATCGTCTCGATCAGCCTGGTGATCATCGGGGTGATCGGACTCCAGCTCTCGGGCTCGCAGCACTAGGGCGCGGTCGGACTCCGGCTATCGGGCCCGCGGCACAAGGGCGCGGTCGGACTCCAGCCATCGGCCCCGCGCCACCAGGGCGCGGTCGGACTCCAGCCATCGGGCCCGCGGCACAAGGGCGCGGTCGGACTCCAGCCATCGGCCCCGCGCCACCAGGGCGCGGTCGGACTCCAGCCATCGGGCCCGCGGCACAAGGGCGCGGTCGGACTCCAGCCATCGGCCCCGCGCCACCAGGGCGCGGTCGGACTCCAGCCATCGGGCCCGCGGCACCAGGCGCTGTTCACGCCGGCTGTCGGTGCAGCGCGCTCCGCACCAGGTCCGCGACCCCGCCCTCACCCGGCGGGGCCGCCACGCAGGACAGGGCGAGCCGGACGGCCAGTTCGCAGGAGCGGGCGAGGTCGGCGGCGTCCGACTTGTGCACGCCGGGTCCGGCGAGCACGGTCACGGCGCGGTCGCGTACCAGCGCCACGAAGTCGCCGGGCGACGGCAGCGGTCCGTCGGCCCGGCGCTGTGCCGGTACGGCGGAGGAGGACGGCACGGCGGAGAGCGTCGGGGAGGGCAGCCGCTCGCTCCAGCAGCCGGTGAGCATGGCCCGTACGAGCGAGTTCTCCCGGGCGGACGCGGTGGTCCACTCGGCGGTCGCGGTCAGGCGCTCCCGGGCGTCGCCGTGCGCGGTGAGCGCCCGCTCGACGCCGACGAGATACCCGTCGGCCTCTCTCCTGACGAGAGCGCGGGCCAGCCCTTCCTTGCTGCCGAACTCGTTGTACAACGTCTGCCGGGACACCCCGGCCGCCGCCGCGACGTCCACCATCCTCACGGCGGACCACGGCCGACGCGCCAACGCCGTATAAGCGGCATCCAGCAGCGATTCCCGCGCAGCAGGCATCATCGCCTCCCAGGGAGCAAGCAGCTCTGCGCCCAGATTTGACGCGCACGGGGGCACTGTCAAGGGTTCGCGTGAGCATGCGGAAGCGCGCGAACTTCTTGAGCGCGTCAGCCGCACTCACCCAAAAGGGGCGCGGGGCTGTGACATCAGCGGCTCCGCCGCGGGGCGCGATCAACCACGACGCACCCGCTGCCGCCGCGCAACCCGATCCGGCACTCTCCTGGGCAGTCCACACTCCGACCCCCATAGCACCGTACCGACGTGGACAGATACCGTTCGCCACATGCCGGACTACCTTGACGACCTCCGCTTCGCCCACGTGCTAGCAGACGCGGCCGACGCGACCACCATGGACCGCTTCAAGGCAATGGACCTCAAGGTCGAGACCAAACCGGACATGACCCCGGTCAGCGAAGCCGACAAGGCGGCCGAGGAACTCATCCGCGGCCACCTCCAACGCGCCCGCCCGAGGGACGCCATCCTCGGCGAGGAGTACGGCGTACAGGGCACCGGCCCCCGCCGCTGGGTCATCGATCCGATCGACGGCACCAAGAACTACGTACGGGGCGTCCCCGTCTGGGCCACCCTGATCTCCCTGACGGAGGCGTCGGAGGGCGGCTTCCAGCCCGTCGTCGGCCTGGTCTCCGCCCCTGCCCTCGGCCGCCGCTGGTGGGCCGCGAAGGGGCACGGCGCGTTCACCGGCCGCAGCCTCTCCTCCGCCTCCCGCCTCCACGTGTCCCGCGTCGGCAAGCTCTCGGACGCCTCCTTCGCGTACTCCTCGCTGACCGGCTGGGAGGACCAGGGCCGTCTGGGCGGCTTTCTGGACCTGACCCGCGAGGTCTGGCGCACGCGCGCGTACGGCGACTTCTGGCCGTACATGATGGTCGCCGAGGGTTCGATCGACATCTGCGCGGAACCGGAGCTCTCCCTCTGGGACATGGCCGCGAACGCGATCGTCGTCACGGAGGCCGGCGGCACCTTCACCGGCCTCGACGGCCGCCCCGGCCCGCACAGCGGCAACGCGGCCGCGTCCAACGGTCTGCTCCACGACGAACTGCTCGGGTATCTGAACGAGCGCTACTAGCTCGGGTATCTGAACGAGCGCTACTAGCTCGGGTATCCGAACGAGCGCCACCAGGGAGCACAAGGAAGCACATCTGAGCGCGCACGCTCTCAATCGGCCGCGCGCGCCCTCTTGTTGACCCTCGCTTTACCTGCGACTCTGAGAGGACCCTCATTTGTGAACTTGTGAACCGATGAACTAACTCATCGGCTCCCAGGAGGTGACTCCCAACCCATGCTCGTCCGCGACGCCATGAGCACGGTGGTCCTCACCATCGGCCCCGCCCACACCCTCCGCCAGGCCGCCGCCCTGATGTCCGCCCGCCGGGTGGGCGCGGCCGTGGTCCTCGATCCCGACGGCACCGGCATCGGCATTCTGACCGAGCGCGACATCCTCAACTCCGTGGGCCTGGGCCAGAGCCCGGACACGGAGCACGCCCACGCCCACACCACCACCGACGTCGTCTTCGCCGCCCCGACCTGGACCCTGGAGGAGGCCGCGCACGCGATGGCCCACGGCGGCTTCCGGCACCTCATCGTCCTCGACGGCGGCGAGCCCACGGGCATCGTCTCGGTCCGCGACATCATCCGCTGCTGGGCGCCGACGCGACAGCGCGTGCCGGCCTAGGAGAAAGCCGGGTCCGCCCCGGGAACAGAGCAGGCTACGACAAGCGGTCCAGTGCTGGAGTCGATCCACGAAGGGCCTGATACCGCGGGCCTCCAGCCGCCTGTCGTAGCCTGCCTCTCAGCCCATATTAGACTTAATCCAATTCAAGTAGGGCTCCAAACTCACACCTGTTCGGATTCTGGTCCCCAGCTGTTAAGCTGATACGCATGAGCGACCTTTTGGAACGACTGCGCGGCCGCGGATGGCGGATGACCGCGCAGCGGCGCGTCGTGGCCGAGGTCCTCGACGGCGAGCACGTCCATCTGACGGCCGACGAGGTCCACGCACGCGCCGTGGCCAAGCTGCCCGAGATCTCCCGGGCGACCGTCTACAACACGCTGGGCGAACTGGTGACCCTCGGCGAGGTGCTCGAGGTCGCCACGGACAAGCGCGCCAAGAGGTACGACCCCAACGCCCACCAGCCGCACCACCACCTGGTCTGCGCCCAGTGCGGCGCCATCCGGGACGTCCACCCCACCGGCAACCCGCTGGCCGACCTCCCCGACTCGGAGCGCTTCGGCTTCGCCGTCTCGGACGTCGAGGTGACGTACCGGGGCGTATGCCCCAACTGCGCGGCGGCGTAAGCATCGACGACTTCCGGAGCCCCGGCACCTCATGGGTGCCGGGGCTCCGTGCTGCGTACAGGCATTGGTGCGGCCTGCGGGCTTCCCGAATCTGACGGGCCGTCATATCGTCGTGCGGCCACCCCTCTCCGTACCGAACTCCGCAAGGAGCAACCGTGGGAGATCCGCACCCCGAGACCACCGCGGGAGAACCGCCGCCCAGGGCCGCCTCGGAACATCCGCACCCCAAACTCCACGCCACCGGCCTGACCCGCACCTTCGGCCGTCCGCCCCGCTCCGTCGACGCCCTCGGCCCCCTCGACCTCAGCGTCGCCCCCGGCGAGTTCGTCTGCCTGGTCGGCCCCTCGGGCTGCGGCAAGTCGACGCTGCTGCGCATCGCCGCGGGCCTGCTCCGCCCGAGCACCGGCTCCCTGGAGATCCGCACTGCCGAGGCCCGCCCGGCTGCCATGATCTTCCAGGACTACGGCATCTACGACTGGAAATCCGTCCGCGCGAACGTCCGCTTCGGCCTGGACATCCAGCGTGTCCCGCGCCGCGAGGCGAACCGACGGGCCGACGAGTGGCTGGCCCGTATGGGCCTCACGGACTTCGCCGACGCCTACCCGGCCACCCTCTCCGGCGGCATGCGCCAACGCGTGGCGATCGCCCGCGCCCTGGCGGTCGAGCCCGAACTCCTCCTGATGGACGAGCCGTTCGCCGCCCTGGACGCCCAACTCCGCACGATCCTCCAGGACGAACTGCTCGACCTCACCCAGACCCTGCGCACCACCACCCTCTTCATCACCCACAGCCTGGAGGAGGCGATCGTGCTCGGCGACCGTGTCCTGGTGATGTCCGCCCGTCCCGGCCGCCTCATCGCCGAACACCGCCCGCCGTTCCCCCGCCCGCGCACGGGCGACATCCGCTCGGCGCCCGAATTCACGTCCCTGAAGAGCGAGTTGTGGGACCTGCTGCGCAAGGAGGCGGTGCCGGCATGACGACGGTGGCTCCCGGCAAGGAATCCGTTCTCGTACGCCGCCCGGGCCCGGAGGAGTTGCACCCCGTACGCACCCACCGCCGCAGGCGCGCCCTGGAGCTGGCCCTGGCGGTGGCCGTCCCGCTGCTCCTGGTCCTTCTGTGGCAACTGGCCGCCGCCCAGGCCTGGATAGACGAGCGCGTCTACCCGGCCCCCTCCACGATCCTGGCCGACGGCTGGGATCGGGCAGCCGCCGGCGATCTGTGGCCGGACGTCTGGGCGACCCTGAAGCGCGTCCTGGCGGGCTACGCGATCGGCACCGCCACGGGCTACGCGCTGGGCCTGCTGATGGGCTCGCTGTCCCTGGTGAGGGCGGCCCTGGAACCCCTCCTGGACGCCCTGTACGTCGTCCCGAAACTGGCCCTGCTCCCCGTCTTCCTGAACATGTTCGGCCTGGGCGAGGGCCCCCAGGTCGCCCTGGTCGCGGCGACGGTTTTCTTCTTCGTGTGGATCCAGACGATGTCGGCGGTGATGTCGATCCCCTCGGGCCACCGGGACGCGGGCCAGGTCTTCGGCGCCTCACCGTGGCAGATGTTCCGCCACGTCCTGTTGCCCGCCTCCCTCCCCTCGGTCCTGGTCGGCGCGCGCATCGCGGCGGGCGTGGCGGTCCTGGTGATCGTCGCCTCGGAACAGATAGCCGCGACCAACGGCCTGGGCCACCTGATCTTCGACGCACGCGCCCTGTTCCAGAACGACGTCATGTTCGTCGGCATCGTCTGCGTGGCCGTCCTCGGAGTCGCGTTCTCCGAACTGGTCCGCATCGCAGGCAGGTTGCTCACCCCGTGGGCACCGCGGGACCGCGGAAGGGGCCAGTCATGAAAACACGCGTGTACGGCGCAGTACTGACCGCAGCAGCCCTGCTGACGTCGACAGCCTGCACGGCGTCCCAGAATCCCGGGAGCCCGGAGTCAGGGGCGAGCGGGGGTGGGCCACGGACCGTCCGCCCGGTTGCGGGCTGCGGCGCTGACTCCTGGACCGACCCGTCGGACCTCTCCCCGACCCGCACCCCGGCCCGCTGCGACACCGGCGCCCCCGCGCCCCGGCCCCTGTCGAAGCCCCGCAAACTGACGATCGCGACGGGCACGCTGAGCGCGGAGTACGTGGCACCGCTCCAAGTGGCACTGGACAAGGGCGAGTTCAAGAAGGAGGGCCTGGACGTCACCCTGAAGGTGCTGCCGACCCCGGACTCGTTGCCGTTGCTCGCCAAGGGGGACATCGACGCGCTGTGGGCGGCACCCGAGGCTGCGGTGATGAACGGCATCAGGGGCGGCTTCGACATCCGCTGGGTCGCGGCGAACTTCGCACCCGACGCGAAGTCGAAGAGTGGCCTGTGGGTGAGGCTGAAGGACGGAGAGACCGCGGACGACGTGACCATGGCCGGCCGCAGGATGGGCACGATGATCGGCAAGGGTTCGGTGATCGCGTACCCCATGGAGAAGGCCCTCGAAAAGCACGGCGGCGGCCTCGACCGGATCCAGTACCAGCAGCTCGGCTCGGCGGACGTCCTCACGGCACTCCAGAACGGCGGCGTCGACTCGGCCTGGCTCCTGGACCCGGTCTGGCGCAACGTCGACGGCAAGCCCGGCTACGCCTTCCTGGGCGGCCAGCCCCTCGGCGAGCCACTGGGCGGCATGCTCTACGGCCCCGGCCTCCTGAACGACGACGTGGACGCGGGGGTCGCCCTGCTGCGGGCGTACATCCGCACGGTGAACACCTACTTCACGGCCGACTACAAGTCGGATGCGACCTTCGTCACCTACTTGGCGAAGCTCCTGAAGACCGACGAGGAGATCCTGAAATCCACCCCGCCGCTGCGCATGGACTGGGAGATCCGCGCAGGCACGACGGACCGGCTGCAGGCGGCGTACAAGGCACAGGGCGTGGCAGGAGGCGAGCCGCTACCGGAGTCGCAGACAGTGGACCGCTCCCTGTACGAGGAATCCGTGGGCCACAAGCCCTGAAAACACCGAGGGCCGGAACCCTTGATCGGATTCCGGCCCTCGGCCTTCAGTAGCGGGGACAGGATTTGAACCTGCGACCTCTGGGTTATGAGCCCAGCGAGCTACCGAGCTGCTCCACCCCGCGTCGATGAATGCAACGTTACGTGAAGTGGGAGACCAGAAGCAAATCGTCTAACTGCACCCACCAAGGGGCGCGGGGCTGTATCAATGTGCGGCTCCGCCGCGCGGGCGCGACAAGCCACATCGGACCCGCAAGCCGCCACACGACCTGACGCGGCACCCCGCGGAGCGCTACGCCGACAGCTCCTCACGCAACGCATCCCGCAACCGAGCCGCCCGCTCAGAAACCTCCGCAGGCCCCAGCGCAACCGCCCGATCCGCCCACCCCTGCCCCTCCGCCAGCTCCCCCCGACGCGCGTAGACCAGGGCCAGGCGCAACGCCGCCCGCCCGTGCCCCGCATCGGCCGCACGGGTCCACCACACGGCGGCCTCCGGCTCACTCCCCTCCCGGGCAAGCAGCAGGCCCAGATTGAAGGCCCCGTTCCGAGATCCCGCCTCGGCGGCCTCCCGGTACCACCGAGCCGCCTCCACGACATCGCCCCGCGAAGCGGCCAGCATCCCCACCCGCACCTGAGCACGCCGATGCCCCTGAGTGGCAGCCCGTTCGTACCACTCCTCGCACTCGCTCTTCTCCAAGTGCGCGGACTCCCCGAGCGAGTGCGCGGGCACGGGCGGCCGCCTGGCGTCGAGGACGGTCGCCAGCCGATACGCGGCCTCCGCGCTGCCACCCCCCGCCGCACATCGCAGATGCTGCTCGGCGCCGGGCTCGTCACCGTCCCGCAGCCGGGCGATGCCGACCTGCAGCGCCGCCTCCGTGTGCCCGGCGGCGGCCGCCCGCTCGTACCACCGCAGCGCGACCGGCTCCTCGCCCCGCCCCGCGAACAGGATCCCGAGATTGAACGCGGCATCCACGCTCCCGGCCTCCGCGGCCTTGGAGAACCACGGCTCGGCGCCGGCCGTGTCGCCGCCCTGCAGCAGCAGAATGGCGAGCGCGTTGGCCGCCTCCCGGTGTCCCGCGTAGGCGGCCCGCCGGTACCACTGCTCGGCCTGCGCGGTCCGTCCCTGCTCCGCGCAGAGCAGCCCGAGGTTGTACGCGCCGTTGTCGTCGCCGGCGTCCATCGCCGCGCGGTACCACCGCTCGGCGGTCTGCGGCTCCCCGCGCTCGGCATGCAGGGCGCCCAGCGCGTTGGCCGCGTTGCCGTCCCCGTCCTGGGCGGCGCGCAGCCACCACACGGCGGCGCTCTCGGTGTCGCCCGCGTCCCGCAGCAGGAACCCGAGGGCGCAGGCGGCCCGCGCCTCCCCGTCCTTGGCGGAGGTCAGATACCAGCGCCCGGCCTCCTTGAGTGCTCCGCGCCGCTCCAGGATCGCCCCGAGGTGCAGCGCCGCCCGCCGGTGCCCGCGCGCGGCGGCCTGCCGGTACCACTGCTCGGCCTCGGCCCCGGCACCGTCGTCGTCCCCGGCGTCCCCCTCGGGCCTCAACCGGCGGTCAAGCGCACGGGCGAGCCGGTACGCCGCCTCCCGGTGCCCCCGCTCGGCCGCGGTACGCATCCACTGCTCGGCACCCGTATCCCCACGGTGCTCCAGCAGGTCGGCGAGCGCGTAGGCGCCCAGCGCGTGCCCCTGCTCGGCGGACTGGCGCAGCCAGTACTCGGCGGCGGGTTCGTCGCCCCTCTCACGGTGGTGGCGTCCCAGCGCGTGCGCGGCCGCGGCGGACCCGGCGACGGCGGCGATCCGCCACCAGCCTGCCGCGTCGTCGGCGTATCCGCGCTGGTGCAGCAGGACACCCAGGTTGTTGGCGGCGGCCCGGTCGCCCGCGGCGGTGGCGGCACGCAGATGGGGTTCGGCTCCGTCGAGGTCCCCGCGGCGCAGCAGCAGGGCGCCGAGGACGCTCATCGCCTCGACGTCACCGGTCTCCGCGGCCAGGCGCTGACGTGCCTCCTCGGCAGCCTCACCGGTCTCGTCCCGGTCCATGGGCTGCGACAAGTCGCCCGTCGACTCCGAAAAATCGACAGGCTGCACAAAACGCCCTGTCTCCAACAGAGTTGTCTTGTCCCCCATAACGTCCATCGTCGCACCACCTGCAACCTGGGTACACCTGGTATACCGCAGCCAGTGAGGTCACTTCAGCGTTTTGTCGACATGCCCACAGAACGACAAGTGAAACACAGTTCCCCCCAACTGCCGTCGGCGGCACGGCCGCCACTTCCCCGGCACATGCGTTCGCACATCACGAAGGCCCGGATCCTGAAAAGGATCCGGGCCTTCGATTCCAGTAGCGGGGACAGGATTTGAACCTGCGACCTCTGGGTTATGAGCCCAGCGAGCTACCGAGCTGCTCCACCCCGCGCCGTTGTGACGCAACCGTATCACGGCGCGGGGGGCATTTGATCAGCCGCTGGGACTGCTGCTCGGACTTGGACTGCCACTGGCGCTCGGGCTGCTGCTGGGCTTCGCGCTGCTGCCGCTCTTGTCCGCCGCCGCCTGGGCGTCCTCGGCCCGCTTGAGCGCGTCCTGGAGATCCTCCTGGGCCCGGCCGTACGCCTCCCAGTCGCCCTTCTTCAGGGCTTCCTGGCCGGCGTCGAAGGCCTTCTGGGCGTCTTTCAGCGCCTGTTGGACCGTCGGATCGCTGGATGTCGGCGGCGGAGTGGTCGTGTCGCCTCCGTCGTCGGCCGGTGGCTGGGTGGTCGAGGCGTCCGCTCCGAAGACCTTGTTGAGGGCCTCGTCGAGGGTGTCCTCGAAGGCGGTGTTGCCTCCGTAGGTCACCAACACCTTCCGCAGCAAGGGGTACTTCAGTCCACCACCGCGTACGTAGACCGGCTCCACGTAGAGCAGTCCGCCGTCGAGCGGCACCGTCAGGAGGTTGCCGTACTCCACGTTGGAATCGCCTCTGTTGAGGAGGCTGATGGTCTCGGCGATGTCCTGTTCGGAGTTGAACTGGCTCTGCACCTGTTTGGGCCCGTTGACCGTGGTGTTGGTCGGCAGTTTCAGGATTCTGATCTTGCCGTAGTCAGGGGTGCCCGCCTCGGCGTCGACCGTCATGAACGCACTGAGGTTGTCCCGGCCGTTGGGCGTGAACGTCGTCGTGAGCGAGAACGCCTGCGACGACTGGTCCGGCATCTTCATGCTCAGGTAGTACGGCGGCACCGCGTCGCCCGACTTGTTGGTCGGGTCGTCCGGCACCTGCCACACCTCGCTGCCGCTGAGGAAGGTGTCTGCGTCCTCGACGTGGTAGCGGGCCAGCAGCTCACGCTGGACCTTGAACAGGTCCTGCGGGTACCGCAGATGGGCCATCAGGTCGGTGGAGATGTCCTTCTTCGGCTCCACCGTGCCCGGGAACGCCTTCATCCAGGTCTTGAGGACCGGGTCCTTGGTGTCCCACTGGTAGAGCTTGACCTCGCCGGTGTACGCGTCGACGGTCGCCTTCACCGAGTTGCGGATGTAGTTGACCTGGTTCTGCTGGGCCACGACCGCGCGCTGGTTGTTCGTCGCGGTCAGCGAGTCGGCCGTGGTGTCACCGAGGGTCGTACGCGAGGAGTACGGGTAGCCGTTCGTCGTCGTGTACGCGTCGACGATCCACTGGATCTTGCCGTTCACCACCGCCGGATACGCGTCGCCGTCGATGGTCAGCCAGGGCGCGACCGCTTCGACGCGCTGCTTGGGTGTGCGGTTGTACAGGATCCGCGAACCCTCGCCGATCGCTCCGGAGTAGAGGATCTGCGGCTCGCTGAACGCCACCGCGTACGCGGCCCGGTTGATCGGGTTGGAGAGGTTGACCCCGCTCTTGGCCTCGTAGCTGTAGGTCTTCTCACCGTCGTCGTCGGAGTAGTCGATCTCCTTCTGGGGACCGCCGACGATCGAGTATTCCGTGGTCTTCTCGCCGTAGTAGACCCGCTGCTGGTACGTCCCGAGATCGCCCTGCGAAGGCAGGTTGGACTCGGTGAAGACCGGGCGGCCCTCGCTGTCGGCCTCGGTGCCCTTCGCGGCGACCACGCCGTAGCCGTGGGTGTAGCGGAAGTGGTCGTTGATCCAGTTGTTCTTCGGGATACCGGCCAGGTTCAGCTCACGCAGACCGATGACCGTGTCCTGGTCCTTGCCGTCCTTGGTGTAGCGGTCGACGTCCAGGTTGGTCGGGAACGCGTAGTAGTTACGCATCTGCTGGAGCTGCTGGAACGTCGGCGAGACGACGTTGGGGTCCACGACCCGGATGCTCGCCGTGGCGTCGACGTCGTCGCGCAGCTTGGTCTTGTCCGTGGTGGTGGCCTTGCCGGAGTACTCGGTCACCGAGGCGTCGTCGATGCCGTACGCCTCACGCGTCGCCTTGAGGTTCTTCTCGACGTACGGCGCTTCCTTGGCCTGCTCGTTCGGCTGGACCTGGAACTTCTGGACGATCGCCGGGTAGAGGCCGCCGATGAGGATCGCCGAGAGCACCATCAGGCCGAAGCCGATCACGGGCAGCTGCCAGGTGCGCCGCCACAGCGTGGCGAAGAACAGCAGCGCGCAGATGACGGCGATGCAGAACAGGATCGTCTTGGCCGGCAGGTAGGCGTTCGCGTCGACGTACCTGAGGCCGGTCCAGCTGTCGGTCGCCTTGAAGTCGCTGGACTTGACCGCGAGGCCGTACCGGTCGAGCCAGTACGCGACGGCCTTCAGGGCGACGAAGACACCGAGCAGCACCGACAGGTGCCCGGTCGCGGCGGCCGTGGCCCGCGCGCCGGGAGAGGTGATGCGCAGACCGCCGTACAGGTAATGGGTCAGCGCGGCGGCGATCACCGAGAGGATCGCGGCGGCGAAGCCGAAGCCGAGCAGGAACCGGTACCAGGGCAGGTCGAAGGTGTAGAAGGAGATGTCGAGGTGGAACTGCGGGTCCTTCTGGCCGAAGGAGACGCCGTTGACCCACATCAGCCAGGTCCGCCACTGGCTGGAGGCGGAGGCACCGGCGATCAGGCCCACCAGGGAGACGAGCCCCAGCAGCAGCCACTTCTTGTACGGCGCGATGCCCATCCGGTAGCGGTCGAGGTTCTGCTGCTCCATCGACATGGCGCTCAGCGGCGGGCGCAGCCGGTGGGCCAGCCAGATGTTGAAGCCGACCGCGAGTGCCATCAGCAGACCGAAGACGAAGAACAGCCCGATCTTGGTCCACAGAGTGGTGGTGAACACGGACGAGTAGTTCACCGAGCGGTACCAGAGCCAGTCCGTCCAGAAGCCCGCGAACATGGTGAACGCCATGCCGAGAACAGCAAGGACGCCCAGCGTCATGAGCAGGGTCCGGGCGCGCCGGGACGGGCGGCCCACTCTCATCCGCGGTCCCGTCGGGCCTCCGCCGCGGTCCGGCATCTGGAAAGCCAAGGTGCGCCCCTCGAAGTTCGCTGTCGATCCGTCAGGCCCTCGTGTTCGCGAGCCCCTGGGTGGCCCCCCGTGATCGCGGGCCCACACCTATGCAACTTACTCACCGTTTACTCGGTTCCCGATTCCGGTGACTAACGAGGCAGGATTGTGACCATGTCCAACACCCCCATGGCGGCGAGCCCGCTCACCCGGGCCGTACTCGAGATCGACGAGTACGCCTCCGGCCTCGGCTGGGACCAGCCCGCTCGCCTCTTCGCCCTCGTAGACACCGCCCGGCTGCGAGTCCAGGAACCCGCTCTCGCGAGCCAGCTCGGTCTGGAGAACGCGCAGGAGTCCTCAGGCCTGACCCCTATCGAGCAGGACAAGATTCCCGCGGGCAAGGCGCTCGACGAGTTCCTCGGCACCATCGCCTGGCCCGACGCGGTCGTGGGCTGCGCGCTCACCGTGGAGCGCCTGATGCTGCCGCCGTCCGCCGAGGCGTCCGTGCCGCAGGGGCTGAGCGAGGCCAAGCTGGCGAAGTGGGTCGCCGAGCACCCGGACCGACAGGAGGTCCGGATGACGGTCGCGGTGCTGCGCGACGGCGCCCGCGACTCGGCCCTGCGCCTGCGCGAGAAGGACTCCCCGACGGAGGTCCTCACGGGCGGCGACCTGGTGCCGGGCCTGGCGGAGGCGCTGTCGGCCACGTTCGAGGAGTAGCCCTCGCGGCTATCCCTTCGTGCACTCCGGCAGGTCGGAGGTCTTGCCCTCGCGGATGTCCTTGAGCGCGCCGAGGGCGTCGTCGATGGTGCTCACCTTGATCAGGGTGAGCCCGTCGGGGGTGTCCTTGGCAGCGGCCGCGCAGTTGTCGGCGGGCGTCAGGAAGTACTGGGCGCCCTTGTCGCGCGCGCCGACCGTCTTCATCTCGATGCCGCCGATCGGGCCGACCTTGCCGTCGTCGTCGATCGTCCCGGTGCCGGCGACGAACTTTCCGCCGGTCAGGTCGCCCGGGGTGAGCTTGTCGTAGATGCCGAGCGCGAACATCAGGCCGGCGCTCGGCCCGCCGACGTCGGCGAGCTTGATGTCGATGGTGAACGGGAAGGTGTGGTCGGTGCCGGCGGCGATCCCGACGATGGCACGCTTCTCGCCCTCGTCGTCGGAGGTCCTGGTGGTGATCGTGATCTTCTCGGTCCTGGTCGCCGTCTTGTTGGCCTTCTCGGCGGCGGCCTGCTCCTTGGCGGGCACGACCGTGAAGACGACGTCCTCGCCGGGCTTGTGCTTCGTCACCAGTTTCGCGACATCGTCCGGCGCCTTCACCGTCGTACCGTCGACGGCCTTGATCACGTCACCGGCGTGCAGCTTGCCCTCGGCCGGGGAGTCCTTGACGACGGTCGAGACAATCACCCAGGACTGCACCGGGACGTCCAGCTCCTTCAGGGCGGCGACCTTGGCGCTCTCCTGGGACTGGCTGAACTCCTCGGCGTTCTCCTGGGTCGACTGCTCCTCGGTCTTGCCGTCCGGGTAGAGCGTGTCGTGCGGCACGACCTTGTTGTCGTGCGCGAGCCAACCGTAGACGGCCTCGACGAGGTTCATCTTGTAGTCGGCGCTGGTGACCCGGACAGTGGTCATGTTCAGGTGGCCGCTCGCCGGATACGTCTTGCGTCCCGAGATCTGCAGCACCGGCTCGCCGCCGTGGTCCCCGAGGGTGTTCACCGTGGGGCCCGGTGACATCTCGGCGTAAGGCACGTTGATGAAGACTCCCGCGCACAGGAGCGCGATCAGCATCAGGGTGGAGGCGAGCATCGTCGCGGTGCGGCGTGGCATGGCACGACAGTACGGGACGCTGCTGTCAGACCATCGTCAGGTACCGGAGTGGGGCTTCTCCATGGCGGCGCGGAAACGGGCGTACCCGTCGAGCTCGGGGCCGTCGTTGCGCACCTTGCGGGTCCGGCCGGCCCAACTGCCCCACAGCCCGGCGGCGACCGCGGCGACGAACGGAATCAACAACCAGACGAGCGCCCCCATGCCGACCTCCGACCCCGCACCGAGCGACCACTGAGCGACCGCGAAAAGCTGACTGATCAGCAGATTAACCATCCGCACTGACAACGCTCATGCCAGGGGTGCGGTTACGCAACCGGAGGGGTGAAGGAAGGGTTCAGCAGGCGCCGACCCATTCCTCCGTGCCGTCAGAAAACGTCTGGTGCTTCCAGATCGGCACCTCGTGTTTGAGATCGTCGATCAGCTTTCGGCAGGCCTCGAAGGCCTCCCCGCGATGGGGACAGGAAACGGCGACGACGACGGCGAGATCCCCGACTCCGAGATCCCCGACCCGATGCACGGCGGCGAGCGCCCGCACCGGGAACTCCGCGACGACCTTCTCGGCGACCCGCCGCATCTCGGCCTCGGCACTGGGATGACACGAATACCCGAGCTTGTCGACGTCGGCGCCGCCGTCATGATTCCGCACGGTCCCGACGAACACAGCGGTGCCCCCGGCCGCGTCGTCCCCGACGGCCCGGAAGACCTCGTCGAGGGAGAGCGGGGTCTCACGAACAGCGATGAGCTTGATGGGCTCGTCGGCGGTCTGCTCACCGGGGTGGTCGTAGGTGGGTGCCATACCTCCATCGTGCCGCACGCCGGGGACAACGGGGAATGGCGTGATCGTCCGGCACGCGTGCGTGGGGCTTTGGAGCGACCTACAGGCCATTCAGCCCCTCCGGCGTTTGAGGGGCGGGGGTCCAGGGCGGAGCCCCCTGAGGACGGGACGGGACGGGAGGGGTAGGGGTAGGGGTAGGGGTAGGGGCGGCGGGGGCGAGAAAACCCGGCCCCGGCACCCTCAGATCCGCCGCCGCGCCTTCCGAGCCCGCCGTACGACAGCAGCAGCACCCAGAAGAGCGACCGTCGCTCCAGCCGCTCCCGCAGCCGTCGCATCCTTCCGCCCGAGCCGCCGCCCGGCGACCGTGTGCCGCCCGGCGACCTCCTCCAGCAGCTCCGCGAGAACCTCCTCGTTGCTCCACTGCGGCCGCCACCCGGCGTCATGCAGCCGGCTCCCGCTCACCACCCAGGGGTACATCGTGTACGCGAGATCCCCCGCGGGAGACGGCGTCAGCCCGATCCGGTGCAGACGGGCCGCCGCCCCCAACGCCACCGCCGACGGCAGCTCCATCCGCCGGATCCCACTGAGCTCCTCGATCTCCTCCTGCTCCAGCCATCCGTCACACCCGACGGCCAGCTCCCCCTCGGCCTTCTCCAGGGCTGCGTACTCCAGAGCACTGCACAGATCCTCGACATGGCAGAACTGCCAGGCGGGCCGGGACCCGGCCACCACCAAGAGCCGCGGCGACTCGAAATACCTGGTCAGAGCGGTATCCGTGCCCCCGCCCACCAGCACGGCGGGCCGGACGACGGTGACGTTGAGCCCGGGATGCGCCCGAGGAGCCCGCCGCGCGAGCCGCTCGATCTCCAGCAGATCCCCGACCCCGGTCGCCTCGGCCGTGGCCCGCAGCTCGGCGTCCTCGGACAGCGGCAGCTCGTTGTCGGGGAGCGCCCCGTAGACCATCGCGGAAGTGCACAGCACGACCCGGTGGATGCCGGCGGCCGCCGCGGCGGTCAGCACGGTCTGCGTCCCGCGCACGTTGTACGCCGTACGCGCCGCCGGATCCGTCTCCAGATCGAGATCGAGCGCCAGATGGACCACGACGTCGGCCCCGCGCAGCTTCTCCGCGATGGCCGGATCCCGCACATCCAGGACGTGCCACTGCGCCGCCGCGCACTCACCGCGCCGCTCGTCCAGCGCGATGACCTGCTTGATCTCCTCCGAGGCGGCGAGCCGCTCGGTGAGCAGCGCTCCGATGCCGGAAGCGGCGCCGGTGACAGCGACGACTGGCCCGCGCGTGGCGGGATTGGTTGACTGGTTTCGCGCTGCGCGAACCTGCGGATCAGGGGAACTCACCGGGCGTCTCCAGCGGTTGTCTTCAGTAGGAACGCGAGTGACGCGTACGTACCAGGTGGCATCCATCCTGCCGCAGGCGGAGAGTCGGCGGAGCACCGAGGCCCTAACGGCCGTTGGTGTCTACGCTGGGTGGTGTTATCGGGCAGCCGCGCCGCCGGAGGGAAACCGGCGGCCTTACCAGCCGAGGAATCCCGTGAGTGACACCCCATTCGGATTCGGCCTTCCGCCGGAGGAGCCGGACGACGGCGACGAGGGCAAGAAGAAGGACCAGCAGAGCGGTGGTGGTCAGGGCCCGGCCAACCCGTTCGGTTTCGGCGGGCTGCCCGGAGCCGGCGGCTTCGGTGGCCCCGGAGCCGACAATCCGCTCGCTGCCATGTTCGGTTCCCTGAACCCCAACGACCTGGGCGCCGCCTTCCAGCAACTGGGCCAGATGCTCTCGTACGAGGGCGGCCCGGTGAACTGGGACATGGCCAAGCAGATCGCCCGCCAGACCGTCTCCCAGGGCACCTCGGACGGCACCAAGGACTCGAGCGTCGGCCCGGCCGAGCGCAGCGCGGTCGAGGAGGCCGTACGCCTGGCCGATCTGTGGCTCGACGACGCGACGTCCCTGCCCTCCGGCGCGGGCTCCGCGGTGGCGTGGTCGCGCGCGGAGTGGGTCGAGGCGACCCTGCCCGCGTGGAAGGAGCTCGTCGACCCGGTCGCCGAGCGCGTCGGCGCCGCGATGGGCGATGTCCTGCCGGAGGAGATGCAGGCCATGGCGGGCCCGCTGATCGGCATGATGCGCTCGATGGGCGGCGCCATGTTCGGCACCCAGATCGGGCAGGCCGTCGGGGTGCTCGCGGGCGAGGTCGTCGGTTCCACCGACATCGGCCTGCCGCTGGGTCCGGCCGGCAAGGCCGCGCTGCTGCCGGTGAACATCGAGGCGTTCGGCAAGGACCTGGGGGTGCCCAAGGACGAGGTGCGGCTGTATCTCGCCCTGCGCGAGGCCGCCCACCAGCGCCTCTTCGCGCACGTGCCCTGGCTGCGCTCGCACCTGTACGGCGCGGTCGACGGCTACGCGCGCGGGATCAAGGTCGACACCGCCAAGCTGGAGGACGTGGTCGGCCAGTTCGACCCGCAGAACCCCGAGCAGCTGCAGGACGCACTCCAGCAGGGCATGTTCCAGCCGGAGGACACCCCGGAGCAGAAGGCGGCTCTGGCCCGTCTGGAGACGGCTCTGGCGCTCGTGGAGGGCTGGGTGGACGCGGTGGTCCACGCGGCCGCGAAGCCGCGTCTCACCTCCGCGGACGCGCTGCGCGAGACCCTGCGTCGCCGGCGCGCCTCGGGTGGCCCGGCCGAGCAGACGTTCGCCACGCTGATCGGCCTGGAGCTGCGCCCGCGCCGCCTGCGCGACGCCTCCCGCCTGTGGGCCTCGCTCACGGACGCGCGCGGTGTCGACGGCCGGGACGGTCTGTGGGCCCACCCGGACATGCTGCCGACCGCCTCCGACCTGGACGACCCGGACGGCTTCGTGCACCGCGAGCAGCTGGACTTCTCCGAGCTGGACAAGATGCTCGGCGAGGCGGCGGACAAGCCCGACCTGAAGAAGAAGGACGACTCCGAGAGCGACGACACCGAGTGAGCCTGTACGACGATGCCGTCCTGGTTCTCAAGGGCTACGAGGACCAGGCGGACCTCCGCCAGGCTTACCTGGACCACCTCGCGGCTCATCCGGACGGCATGTGGAAGTCGTGCGCGGAGGGGCACATCACGGCAAGTGCCCTGGTGATCGACCCCTCGCGCGAACGGGTCCTGCTCACCCTCCACAAGAAGCTGCGCATGTGGCTCCAGATGGGGGGCCACTGCGAACCGGGTGACGCGACCCTCCCCGGGTCCGCCCTGCGCGAGGGGACCGAGGAGTCCGGCATCGCGGGGCTCCACCTGCTCCCCGGAGGCCCGGTGCGTCTGGACCGCCACCACACCCCCTGCGCCTGGCATCTGGACGTCCAGTACGCGGCACTGGCTCCCGAGGGCGCGGTGGAGGCGATCAGCGACGAGTCCCTGGACCTGCGCTGGTTCGCCTACGACGAGGTCCCGACCGTCGCGGACGAATCCGTCGTACGACTGCTGGACGCGACCCGCGCGAGGCTCTGAGCCCATGTGTAAGGGGCGACCGCCCATGGTGGTCGCCCCTTACAGGTACTAGCTGTTGCTGCCGCCGAGGGAGTTGCCGCGCATGCCGAACTGGCCGAGCACTCCGCCGTTGCGCATGCCCTGCGGCGGCAGGAGCTCGCTGGGCTGGACCAGGACGTGGCCGGTGCCGCCGAAATGCATCTCCCAGCCCTCGCCGGTGGTGCCCCTGCGACGCCACACCCCGGAGGTGGAGGTGGGGGCCTGGAGCTGGGTGCGCAGGGACGTGGACCAGGCGATGACGGCGTCGGAGTCGACACAGACGTTCTTGTCCGGTCCCACCTCCAGCACCAGCGGCTCGCCCGAGGTCATCAGGACGACCTGTCCGGAGCCGGACAGCTCCAGGTTGTAGGCGCCCGCGGCTGCCACCTCGACGGCGCTGTCCACCGCGACGATGCCGACGCCGAGGGAGCCGTCGAAGGCGAGCACGTAGGAGCTGTCGACGGTGATGCCGGAGCCGACCTCCATGATGTGCAGGTGCTGGGCGAGGTTGGCCAGATAGACGATGCCGTTGCCCTTGCAGCGCATGAGTTCGAGGCGCTCGCCCGTCATCCGCTCGACGTTGCGCCAACTGCGGTTGCGGTACTGGCTGTCGAACTCGACCTGGCCCTCGAAGGCCACCATGGCGCCCTGCCGGGCGAGGACGGGGCTGCTGCCCTGAGTGACGTCGGTCTTCAGGAGCTGCGGATTCTGCAGGGTGTAGCGCCCGGTCGACTCGACCGGGACGTGTGCGAAGAGTGTGCTGTGCATGATGTGCCTGGTGCTCCCCTCAGCCCCGGATCTTGAATCGGTCGCCGGTGTCCTCGCTCGGCTGGACGACGACGAAGCCCTGTCCCTTGAAGCCGATCTGGAAGGCCTCGCCGCTGCCCCGGCCGATGAGGGCGCTCGCCTTGATGGTGCGGCGGGCCTTCATCTCCATGCCGGTCGTCCAGGCGACGAGCGCGTCCGGGTCGACGTACGTCTCGCGTTCGGCGCAGTCCAGGGCCATGGGGATGCCCCGGCTGACCAGGGCGACCCAGCCGGTGCCCTTGATGACGAGGTTGGTCAGTCCTGAGCCGGACAGCTTGGCGAGGCCCTTGACCGGTTCGATGGCCAGTTCCAGCGAGGCGTCGCAGGCGAGGAGCGTGGCGCCGTTGACCGACAGGGCCTCGCCGTTGAGGTGAAGGACGAGGATGTCGCCGCCGTAGTCGGCCAGATAGAGGTCGCCGTCACCGCGGGCCAGCATCAGCCGGCCGCCCTCCCCGGTGACCATCTCCTCCGCCGAACGACGCACGCTGGCGGGCGCCCCGTCGAACTGCACATAGCCGTCGTAGGCGATCATCGAGCCGGCCTTGGCGATCAGGTCCTGGCCGGTGACCATGGTGACCTTGAGCGTCTTGGAGCTGTGCACACTCATACGGAGGCCGGTCGGGGCGGCCCGGTGCGCAGTCAGAGTCTGGGAGTCCATGGCCTCACACCTCGAAGGGCTGTACGACGACGAAGTTGCCGGGGGCGCCGCGGAACTGGAGGTTCACGGCCTCGGTGGTCTGCCGGGCGTACCCGGAGCGGCGCAGCCTGAGCGAGGTCGTGGTGACCGCCTGCGCACCGGCGGACCACGCGATGACGGCGTTGCCGTCGACATAGGTGGCCGGGCCGACGGGGAGGACGACGGGCACACCGCGTGTCTTGACGACGACCGCTCCGGTGCCGGAGAAGAGCATGCTGAAGAAGCCTCCGCCGGGCAGTCCCGCGCCCTCGATGCGGCGGACCTCGGTCTCCAGGGACTCGTCGAAGGCGAGCACGCCCTGTGCGCTGGTGTAGAGCTGCTCGCCCTGGAGGCGGATCACGAAGACCCGGCTGGCCTCGTCGGCGAGGAACACCTCGCCGTTGCCCGTGCAGCGCATCAGGGACATGCCCTGACCGGTGAGCGCCCCGGTGAGTTTGCCGAGCAGTCCCGAGCCCTTGTGGGCGAAGTCGATGTCGCCCTGGTAGGCGACCATGCTGCCCTGTTTGGCGAGGATGGGCGCGTCCTTGGTGAGGGTGGCCCGCACCAGGTTGGCGTTCTGCTCCGTCCAGCGGTCGCCGACGGGGGCTTCCGCGTACTTCGTCAGGACGACGCGGACGTTCGCCTCCGGCGGCACGGGAGCGAGCTGCGCACCTCCGCCGAAGGGCTGCGCCTGACCGGGGAAGGCTCCGGGAGCGCCGGGGGGCGCGAACTGACCGGCGACCGCGCCCGGGGGCGCGAACTGACCGGCGGGTGCTCCGGGAGGGGCGAACTGGCCCGCCGGAGGTGCTCCGGGAGGTGCGAACTGACCTGCCGGAGGTGCTCCGGGCGGCGTGAACGTCTGCCCCGGAGGGGTGAATGTCTGCGGGCTCGTCGGCGCTGCGGGCGGGGTGGTCCCCGCGGCCGTCGGAGCGGTGTGGGCCGTCGGGGCGGGCCCGGGGGCCGGCGGCGCTCCGAAGGAAGGCGCGGGCGCGGGCGGCGCGGCGGCCTGCGGGGGCGGGGCGAAGGCCGGTGCCTGGGACTGGGCCGGTACGGCGGGCTGGGGCGCGGGCTCGGGCTCCTCCTCGGCGACCTCGCCACCGAAGTTCTTCAGCAGCGCGTCAAGGCCGCCGTCGAAGCCCTGGCCGACCGCGGCGAACCGCCAGACGTCCTTCAGGTACAGGTCCCCCACCATCACTGCACGCTCGGTGGAGAACTCGCTGCCGTCGAACGAGTACCGGGCCACTTCCTCGCCACCGGCGACGATGCGGAGATAACCGGGGGCGATCTGCGACATCTGGCCGTCGCCATCGATCGTCGCCGTGAACGACAACTTCTGGATCTGCGACGGGATCTGATCGAGTGTGACCCGGAAAGACTCCGTGTCTCCCGACTGGGCGCCCAGGAGCTGGACGGAGTCCTCGGGTGACTTCGGCTGGTTGAAGAAGATGAAGTACCGGTCGTCCGACAGCCGTTCGTCGGCGTCGAGGCCGAAGCAGCTGATGTCGAAGGTCAGTCCGGGGGCGGAGATCTGTACGCCTACGTACAGGTCCGTGCCCGCGGTCAGGTCACTGATCTTGGCCTTGTGGCCGCGTTGGAATTCCCTGGCCATGCGTAACGACCGTCCCCCATCCCGAATGCGAGTGCGTCGCGACAGGCTAACGGCAAACTCGGACACCGGTGGAGGTCGGTACAGATCCGGTACAAAAACCCGTTCGAGTCGACGGTCACTCTCCGCGCGTGGGCGGCAGATGCGGCAACCGGTCCGCGGCGACCACGCCTTCGAGATAGCCCTTGGCCCGCTCGGTGCGCGGATAGTCCTCCAGCAACCGCCAGAATCGGGGCCCGTGCCCGGGCACGAGCAGATGCGCAAGCTCGTGGAGGAGGACGTAGTCGACGACGTACTCCGGCATGCCCTGCAGTCGGTGCGAGAGCCTGATGCTGCCCTCGGACGGGGTACACGAACCCCAGCGGGTGTTCTGGTTGGTCACCCAGCGGACCGAGGCGGGCCGCGCCCGCCCGTCGAAGTACTGGGCGGACAGGCGCTGGGCGCGCTCGGAGAGCTCGGCGTCCCCGAGGACCCGTTTGCTCTCCTGGGCGGCCAGCTTGTCGAGCATGACGGTCACCCAGCGCTGCTCCTCTGCCTCGGACATCCGGGCAGGGATGAGCACGACGGTGCGATCGCCCTCGCGGTACGCGGAGACCGTCCGGCGGCGACGGTTGCTCCTGCGCACCTCGATCGCGCTCGCCCCCGAGCCGCTCGGCGGCTGGCTCGTCGTGCTGCGCTGTGGCGTTCCGGCGCTGTGCAGTGGGTCGGCGGGCACGCCCTGACGTTACCCGCTGCACACGGGGGAAGTCCCGACTCCGGGACGGTTCGGTTCCGATCGCCCACCATGCGTCTGATTTGTACGACGAATAGCCCTCACCTGTGGACTACTTTCAGCACGTGACGGCCGGGTCCGGGCATGCTGGCATCGCCGCCGGAACCGCGACCGACCATCGCCCGGTTCCTGGGGCGGACGGGGACGTTCTACGAGGGCTACGGGGGCCTGTCATGCAAACATCGGTTCCGCTCGCGCGGACCATGGTTCCGCTGGTGAAACCCGCGCTTCGGCGTGGCTGGCGCGATCTCAACACCGTGCAGTTCGGGATGACCCCGGCGCACGCGATGACGCTGGGTCCGATGGACACGGCGACGGGCAGCTTCCTCGACCTGATCAACGGCACGCGCGGTCTCGCGCTGCTGCGGGAGGAGGGACACCGGATGGATCTGCCGGAGGGCCACGTCGACACGCTGGTGGGGCGGCTGGCACGGGCCGGGCTCGTCGATGACTCGAGAGGCGGCGGACCGGCCGCGGACGCGCTGCGAGGGAAGAAAGAGGTCCTCGACCGGTTGGCGCCCGACCTGGCGTCCCTCTCCCTGACCACCTCCGAACCGGGCGACGCGATCAGGCTCCTGGCCGCCCGCCGCTCACTGCGCGTGCAGGTCAGGGGCGCGGGCCGGGTGGGCTCGACGCTGGCCGCGCTGCTTTCGGGTGCCGGGGTCGGGGAGGTCGAGGTGCGGGACTGCGGCAGGGTCGAGCCGGGGGACGTGGCCCCGGGCGGGCTGCCCGCGGCCTCCGTGGGCGACCGCAGGGACGCGGCAGCGCACCGGGCGGTGTCCGCGGCGGCTCCGGATCGTCTGCCGCGCCGTACCCCCAGGGCCTCGGCCGGGGCGGACGAACCCGGGTTCTCCCTGGTGATCCTCGCCCCGAGGGACGACGTCGACGTGCACGCGCCCGCCCCGGCCCACGCGGAACCGCTCGTCCGGTCCGGCACGCCTCATCTGTACGCGGGCGTGGTCGAGGCGACGGGAGTGGTCGGCCCCTTCGTCCTGCCGGGCGAGACGGGCTGCGCGGGCTGTCTGCACGAGACGCGGACCGACCGGGACCAGGCCTGGCCCCGACTCGTCGCCCAGTGGCGCTCGGGGAACAGACCGCGTCAGGCGCGGCCCTGTGACCTGGCCCTGGCCACTACGGTCGCGGGACTGGCGGCCGCACACGCGCTCGCCTTCCTGGACGGCCGCGTCCCGTCGAGCGCGGGCGCCCGCTGGGAGGTCTCGCTGCCCGGCCTGAGCTGGCACGCGCGGCCGGTCTGGCCCCATCCCGCATGCCTGTGCGGGGCCGCGGAGAAAGGTAAGGGAGAACACACCTCCAAGGACGAGGATCCGCACGAGACAATGACGGAGCAACGGTCGTCGGAGGAGTTGTGCCGTAAGGCAACCGCGCCGCGACCGGCTGGGACCTGGAGGGCGCATGTCTGATCTTCCCCGGAAAGCGGTCACCCGTACCGCCAAGCTCGCCGCGCTCCCGCTCGGCTTCGCCGGGCGGGCCACGTGGGGGCTCGGCAAGCGGATCGTGGGCGAGTCCGCGGAGATCGTCGGCCGCGAGCTGCAACAGCGCACCGCCGACCAGCTGTTCAAGGTGCTCGGGGAGCTCAAGGGCGGCGCCATGAAGTTCGGCCAGGCCCTGTCCGTCTTCGAGTCGGCGCTCCCCGAGGAGGTCGCCGGCCCCTACCGCGCGGCCCTGACCAAACTGCAGGAGGCCGCGCCTCCGATGCCGACCCGCACCGTGCACACGGTGCTCGTGGAGCGCCTGGGCGAGGACTGGCAGGAGCTGTTCGCCGAGTTCGACGACAAGCCCTCCGCGGCGGCGTCGATCGGCCAGGTGCACCGGGCCGTGTGGCACGACGGTCGCGAGGTGGCCGTCAAGGTTCAGTATCCCGGGGCCGGCGAGGCATTGCTGTCCGACCTCAACCAACTGGGCCGCTTCGCCCGTCTGTTGGGGCCCCTCGTACCCGGCATCGACATCAAGCCCCTCATCGCGGAACTGCGCGACCGGGTCTCGGAGGAACTCGACTACGGCCTGGAGGCGCAGGCCCAGCAGGCCCACGCCGAGGAGTTCGCGGACGATCCGGACGTCGTGGTGCCGGGGGTGGTCCACCAGAGCGACCAGGTCCTGATCACGGAGTGGATCGACGGCGTCCCCCTGTCGGAGGTGATCTCCGAGGGCACGCAGGAGCAGCGCGACCGCGCCGGGCAGCTCCTGGCCCGGTTCCTCTTCTCCGGCCCGGCCCGCACCAGCCTCCTGCACGCGGACCCGCACCCCGGTAACTTCCGTCTCCTGCCCGGCGGTCCCGACGGCGACGAGGACTGGCGCCTGGGCGTCCTGGACTTCGGCACGGTCGACCGGCTCCCGGGCGGGCTGCCGGACACCATCGGCACCTCCCTGCGCATGACGCTGGACGGCGAGGCGGAGGCCGTCTACGAACTCCTCTGCGCGGAGGGTTTCGTCAAGGAGTCCATCGAGCTGGACCCCGACGCCGTCCTCGACTACCTTCTGCCGATCATCGAACCGGCCGAGGTCGACGCGTTCACCTTCACCCGCGGCTGGATGCGCAGCCAGGCCGCCCGGATAGCCGATCCCCGCTCCCCCGCCCACCAGCTGGGCAAGCAGCTCAACCTGCCCCCGGCGTACCTCCTGATACACCGGGTGACCCTGAGCACAATCGGGGTGCTGTGCCAGTTGGGTGCGACGGTCCGGCTGCGTGAGGAACTGGAGGAGTGGCTGCCGGGGTTCGTGCCGGAGGAGGACCTGGAGGCGGAGTGGGACGAGGAGCTCGACGAGGAGGTGCCGGCCGCGGAGGCCTGACCCGGCTGCGTCAGTTCTCGTGGAAGTAGCCGGTCCCCGACCGCCACGGGCCGTGCTCGGTCATCTCCGACTCCGGGCCTACCACCAGGCCGAGTCGAGACGACCCTCGATCGCCCTGAGGTTCTCCCGGGAACAGGTGCCGCAGAAGTACTGGTGGACGCCGCTCTCCACGGAGTAGGTCCAGGTGAGTTGCGGCCCCTCGGACCGCGCGCCGCAGCGGGCGCACACGAGCGGCTGCGGCTCCGTCGTGGAGTCACCGCTGTCATCGTCTCCGGGAAGACTCGTCACCCTGCGGACGATAGCGCCGCACACGGTGGAACACCGCGCACAACGCACCGCGGGGGCCGGTCCGTTCGGACGGACCGGCCCCCGCGAGGAGAGCTGCTGCCTCCCGGTCCGGTCCAGTTCTGCCCGGTTCGGAAGGCCACCGCTTCAGGTGTTTCGGTTACTGCATGACGGCCATGGCGAGCGCGCGGCGGGCGCGCATGGAGGCGCGCTCGGCCCGGCGCTGCATCCGGCGAGCGGTCGCCAAGCGGATGGCCCGGCGTTCCTGCTCGGCCTCATGCAGCCGGTCGCGCATATGCGCGCGAGCCAGGGCTTCTGGGATGAGTTGCATCTCGCGGGTCCTGTTCTGACGCGAGTCGGTCGCGCCGGTGGTGGTGAAGTCTGGGATCGCGGAGCCTGCGGGCTCGCTGGTGGACGGCTTCATCGGGGCCTGCTTCTTGGGGTCGTGCGTGAGGGGGCGGTCGATCGTTCCTGCGATGGTGTTCATGCCGTGACCGGGTTCTTGCGCGGGCGACCACGCGGCCGCTTCCGGGCGACGACAACACCCTGGACGAACAGCTCGCCACCCCAGACGCCCCAGGGCTCACGCCGCTCCTTGGCGCCGGCGAGGCAGGCCTCCATCAGCGGGCAGGTACGGCAGAGGGACTTGGCGTACTCGACGTCGGCCGGCGACTCGGCGAAGAAGACCTCCGGGTCGTAGGAACGGCAGGGGACGGGTACGCCGAGGTTCTCGATGGCGTCGTCGAGCGCGGTGAGCGCGGTGAGCGGGATCAAGGCGGAGTCCTCCGTGGGGCCGGGCGGGGGGATCGTTTCGGAAGGCGGTACGGACGGGGCGTGCGCTTCGAGTTGCACGGTTCGTCTTCCTCGTCTGGTCGGTCCGGCCCTGTTGGACCGGTAGTCGGCTTGGTACCGGGTTCTTTTCTTGTCCCGAGGCCCCTTCGCTCCGCTCTCCCCGTTCGGGGAAAACAGAAGGGCCGCGGATCCCGGATGGGGTTCCGCGGCCCTGAAGGCGCCGGCCTGAGTCGATCAGGCTGGATCACTCCAGGGTTCTGGCCCACGGAAGGCCCACATCAGGTGGTGCTGCGTCGTCTGCTTCCGGAATCCGGCACCGGCCGCCGCAAAGGCATAGGCATGCGCCTGCGCCACTACTGCTTCCAGTGCCTTGGTCGGTCGCTCATTGCGCTCCCGGACGGGAAGACCCGCCAGAGACACGGAGGACGCCGGACGCGCGGCAGGAATGCCGGACACACCGGTGCCCAGGTTCGAAACGCCGAGCATGCACGCGGAGACGACCGAGGGATCGGTCATTTTGGCGGTGCTGACGGCCGTGCTGCTGTTGATGCTGATCACTTCAATCGCCTCCTCTCGGCGTCTCTGGGGACTGCGGCGCGAGCCGCTGTCCGACGGATATGCAAGTAGAACACGGAATCGGGGCCTCCGAGAAGGCCTCCGTACCCCGTGGCTAAGAACCTATGGGGATTGCTGGGGCATGCGCAAACTATTTTTCCGACGAGTTGGAATCAGTCCTTGTCTTCTTCTTCCGCAACCTCCTGGCCTGCGCAGATGGCCAACACTTCGGCCCCGTAGCGGTTGAACTTGCGCATGCCGACGCCCGGGATGCGCGCCAGCTCGTGCTCGTCGTCGGGGACGGCCTCCGCGATCGCCATCAGGGTCTTGTCGGTGAAGACGCAGAAGGCGGGCTGTCCGCTGCGCTGCGCCTGCACCGCACGCCAGTCGCGCAGCCGCTCGTAGAGCCCCTCGTCCATGTCTGAGGGGCAGTCCTCGCAACGCATGAGCTTCATCTCGCCCGCGTCGGTGAGCGTGCGCCCGCAGACCCGGCAGCGCGCCGGGGTGCGCCGGGTGCGTCTGGGTGCGGCGCCCGCGGGGGTCGAGAAGCCGCGCTCGACGCCGCCGGGGCCGCCCCCCGCGGCTCGCCCCACGGTGGCGGTGGAGCCGGGGCGCAGTCCGTCGAGGAAGCGGCTGGGACGGCGGTTGGGACGGCCGCCGGGCGCTCGGGAGAGCGACCAGGAGACATGGAGGCGCTCCCGGGCGCGGGTGACGCCGACATAGAGGAGCCTGCGCTCCTCCTCGATCTGTTCGTCGGTCTTGGCGTAGGAGATCGGCATCATGCCCTCGGCGACACCGACCAGGAAGACGGCGTCCCACTCCAGGCCCTTGGCGGAGTGCAGGGAGGCGAGGGTGACTCCCTCGACGGTCGGGGCGTGCTGGGCACTGGCCCGCTCGTCGAGTTCGGCCACGAGGTCGTTCAGGGTGGCGCCGGGGCGCGCTGCGGCGAAGTCCTGCGCGAGGTTCACCAGGGCGGCCAGCGACTCCCAGCGCTCTCTGACGGCCCCGGACCCGGCCGGCGGCTCGGTGGTCCAGCCCTCGCCCGACAGCACGGCCCGCACCTGGGAGGGCAGGTCCACGACGTCGTCCAGCCGCGAGTCGTTGCCGCCGAAGCGGGCCGCGGCCCGGAGGTTGGCAATGGCCCTGCGGACCTCGGGCCGGTCGAAGAACCGCTCGGCGCCGCGCAGTTGGTAAGGCACTCCGGCGTCGGCGAGGGCCTGTTCGTAGGTCTCGGACTGGGAGTTGGTGCGGAACAGGACGGCGATCTCGCTGGCCCGGACGCCCGCGTCGATGAGGTCACGGATGCGGCGGGCGGCGCCCTCGGCCTCGGCGGGCTCGTCGGTGTACTCGGTGTAGAGGGGCTCGGGGCCCGGCCGGCGCTGGGAGATCAGTTCCAGCCGGTGGTCGGCGGCGCGGCCGCTGGCCTGGGCGAGCAGACCGTTGGCGAGATGGACGACCTGGGGGGTGGAGCGGTAGTCGCGGACGAGCTTGACGACGGTGGCACCGGGGTGGCGGGTGCGGAAGTCGAGCAGGTGGTCGGGAGTTGCGCCTGTGAACGAGTAGATCGTCTGGCTGGCGTCCCCGACGACGCACAGGTTGTCCCGCTGCCCGAGCCAGAGTTCCAGCAGGCGCTGCTGGAGGGGGCTGACGTCCTGGTACTCGTCGACGACGAAGTGCTGGTACTGGGAACGAACCTGTTCGGCGATGTCGTGCCGGTCCTGGAGGATGGCGACGGTCAGCAGCAGCACGTCCTCGAAGTCGATGACGGCACGGTCGCGCTTGAGATCTTCGTAGGCGGCGTAGAGCTGGGCGATCTCGGCCGCGGCGCGAGGGGTCTCGCGGCCGGCCTTCGCGGCTGCGAGGGCGTAGTCGGCGGGCACGGCCTGGGTGACCTTGGACCACTCGATCTCGCCGGTGACGTCCCTCAGCTCACCCCGGTCGAGGCGGATGCGGCAGGCGGCGGCCGCGTCGGCGACGAGCTGGATCTTGCGGTCGACGAGCCGGGGCAGGGAACCGCCGACTGCTTTCGGCCAGAAGTACTGGAGCTGACGCAGGGCGGCCGAGTGGAACGTACGTGCCTGGACGCCCGCCGCGCCGAGCTGGCGCAGTCGCCCACGCATCTCTCCGGCGGCGCGGTTGGTGAAGGTGACGGCGAGCACGCTGGAGGGCTGGAGGATGCCGGCCCGCACCCCGTAGGCGATGCGGTGGGTGATCGCCCGGGTCTTGCCGGTGCCGGCACCGGCCAGCACGCACACCGGCCCGTGCAGGGCGGTGGCCACCTCGCGCTGCTCGGGGTCGAGCCCTTCGAGCACCGCGTCGGCGCCACTCAGCGGAGCCGAATACCGGGAACCGTCGGGGTCGCGCGGGAAGAGCGTGGAGTGCGTTGCTGCTGTCACACGGCCATGCTGCCAGGTCGACGGAGACGGGTGAGCCGGTTGTCCACAGGCAACCAGTCGCGGTCGTACTAATGCGGCAGGCATCACCTGGCCGGGCACCCCGGGTGGGGAATGGCGACCCGGTCGCATACGTTCCCTCATCGGACGACCTCTTCCCCCGAGCCACCAGAGGAGCGCGCGAGACATGCAGGGCACTGTGACGATGTACAGCACCACGTGGTGCGGTTACTGCCAGCGGCTGAAGAAGCAGATGGACCGCGAGGGCATCGCGTACACCGAGATCAACATCGAGCAGGACCCGGCGTCCGCGGCGTTCGTGGAGAAGGCGAACGGCGGGAATCAGACGGTTCCGACCGTGCTCTTCGGAGACGGCTCGACGCTGACGAACCCGTCGCTGGCGCAGGTCAAGCAGAAGATCGGCGCGTAAGCACGGCCGGACATGGGCGGTTCCTGAGGCAGCTCAGGGACCGCCTTCTTGTGGTTTGTCCCAGATCGCCGTGTAGCGCCACAGCAGCCGGCGTCGGTAGCGGCGGCCGGGCAGGAGGCCCCGGGAGGAGCTCCGGGCCTGGGCCCAGTGCATGGCGGAGTCCTTCACGGGCATGCCCGCCGGGCCCCGCTTGCCACCCCGCAGCCATCTGAGGAGCAGGCTCACGGGCAGGCCACAGCCGCTGATCACCCAGTCCACGGCGGTCTTGTTGTAAGCCATCCCCACGATCACCAGGCGCCCGCCAGGGGCCAGCAGTCGGACCAGGCCGGCGACCGCGTCCTCGAAGCGCGCGTGGTGCACCACGGCGACCGCGCTGACGAAGTCGTACTTGCCCTCGGGGAGGGCCTTCGCGTCGAGGTAGTCCGCCTCCAGGAACCTGATGTTCCCGGGGGCGGCCGCGCGTGCCTGCCCGATCATCTCCGGCGAGCGGTCCACACCCGTGACGGAGGCGGCCTTCTGGGCCAGCTTGCGGGCGAGCAGCCCGTCCCCGCACCCCACGTCCAGGGCCTCCCGACAGTCCTCGGGCACCGCGTCGAGCACCAAGCGGTGGTAGTGGACGTTGTGGTTCCAGTACGGGTCGGGCATGCCCGTCCTCTCAGACGAAGCTCCTCGTCGGCAGCGGCTTGCCGTACCAGAGCTCGATCAGACGGGCCGCGATCGAGATGCCGTACGGCGGGAGGACCTCGCCGGACTCGAAGGCGGCTTCCAGCTCGTCGCGGGAGAACCAGCGGGCCTCGTGGATCTCGTCGCCGTCGACGTCGATCTCGGTGGACGTGGCGCGGGCCATGAAGCCGAGCATCAGACTGGAGGGGAACGGCCAGGGCTGGCTGGCGACGTACTCGACCTGACCAACGGTGATGCCGGCCTCCTCGAAGACCTCGCGGCGCACCGACTGCTCGATGGACTCGCCGGGCTCGACGAAGCCGGCGAGGGTCGAGAAGCGGCCCTCCGGCCAGTGCACCTGGCGGCCGAGCAGGATGCGGTCCTCCTCGTCCGTGACGGCCATGATCACGGCCGGGTCGGTGCGCGGGTAGTGCTCGGCGCCGCAGGCCTGGCAGCGACGGATGTGACCGGCCGCGGCGATGACCGTGCGCTCGCCGCAGCGGGAGCAGAAGCGGTGGGTGCGCTGCCAGTTCTCCAAGCCGACCGCGTGCACCATCAGCCCCACATCGCGTGCGGACAGCAGCAGGCCGGCCTCCCGCAGGCCCGCCGGGCGCGCGGACTGGTCGATCCGGCCGGGCAGGGCGTCCTTCTGGAGGGCGAAGTAGCGCACGCCCTCCTCGTCGATGCCGAGGAAGTAGCGGTGCGCCTCGGTGAGCGGGGCCTCGAAGGACGGGGTCATGACGAGTTCGGTACGGCCGTCCGCTGTCTCGTCTATGAGGACCTGTCCGCCGGAGACCACGAAGCAGCGGGTCGTGGGGTGACTCCACGCCGCCGCGAGCCAGGCCTCGTCGAGCCGGTGGTGCGCGGCGCGGTCGATGCCGCCAGGAGCGGTGAGCGAGATGGGACGGTCGGCGGTGTGGTCGGTCCAGGTGGTCACGGGTGCTTCCAACTCCCCCGGTGCAGCGGATTGTTTCGGCGGGCGGTTCGGCGGGACGTACGACGGAGGGTGATCGGGTCCGGCGGTGCTTCGCGAAGCGGGGCAGCCGGTCGAGGGTGCTCCGCGCGCGCTGCCGGTCCGAGCGGCGCGGGTCGGTCAGGGCCCATGGCTCCAGTGCTCGGCGAGATCACCCCACAGGTACGCGGAGGTCTCGACGCCCTTGAGGAGCAGATCGAGCTCGACCTTCTCGTTCGGCGCGTGCCAGCCGTCGGAGGGGACGGAGATGCCGAGGAACAGCACGGGTGCGCCGAGGACTTCCTGGAGGTCGGCGGCCGGGCCGGAGCCGCCTACGCGGGTGAAGCCGACCGGGCTCTCGAAGGCGCGTCCCAGGGCACGGACCACTGACTGGAGCGCGGGGTGGTCGAGGGGGGTCAGACATGGACGCGTGGCGGGCGCGAAGGTGATCTCGTGCCGGATCCCGGCAGGCACCTGCTCGGTGATCCAGGCACGGACGGCCTTCTCGATGTGGTCGGGGTCCTGGCCCGCGACCAGTCGGAAGGACAGCTTCACCATGGCCGACGACGGGATGATCGTCTTGCTGCCGGGGCCCTGATAGCCGCCGCCGATGCCGTTGACCTCAGCGGTCGGGCGGGCCCAGACGCGCTCCAGAGTGGTGTACCCGGCCTCGCCGTGGGTGGCGTGCGAGTGGGCGGTGCGCAGCCACCATTCCTCGTTGAAGGGCAGGTCGGCGAAGAGCTCGCGTTCGCGCGTGGTCAGCTCCACGATGCCGTCGTAGAAGCCGGGGATCGTCACGCGCGCGTGCACGTCGTGCAGCGCGGCGACCAGGCGGGCGACGGCGGTGGCCGGATTGGGCACGGCGCCGCCGAAGGCGCCGGAGTGGATGTCCTGGTCCGGGCCGTGAAGGCGGATCTCGCACTCGGCGAGGCCACGCATGCCGGTGCAGACCGTAGGGGTGTCCTCGGACCACATGCTGGTGTCCGAGACGATCACGGCGTCGGCGGCCAGCCGGGGCGTGTGCTCCTCGACGAGGGCGCGGAAATGTGGAGAACCGGACTCCTCCTCGCCCTCGATCAGCAGCTTCAGGTGCACCGCGGGGGCGGTGCGGCCGGTGGCGGCGAGGTGGGCCCGGACACCGAGGGTGTGGAAGAACACCTGGCCCTTGTCGTCGGCCGCCCCGCGCGCGTAGAGGCGGTTGTCGCGGACGACCGGCTCGAACGGGTCGCTGTCCCAGCCGTCCTCGCGGGCGGCTGGCTGTACGTCGTGGTGGCCGTAGACGAGGACCGTGGGCGCGGCGGGGTCCTCGGCGGGCCACTCGGCGAAGACGGCGGGCGCGCCCGGGGTCTCCCAGACCTCGGCCGTGGGAAAGCCGGTCTCCTTGAGCCTGGCGGCGAGCCAGTCGGCGCTGCGGCGTACATCGGGTCCGTGGTCAGGCTGGGCCGAGACGGACGGGATGCGCAGCCATTCGGCGAGGTCGTCGAGGAAGGCGGCGCGATGCTGCTCGATGTACGTGCGGACGGCGCTGACGGCACTGTCAACGGGATGGCTCATGGTCATGAGCCTATCGGCCCGCACCGACATCCTCGTTGGGCGGTTCCTCACAGTTTGCTTGCTCGGGACTGTCCCATTGTCTGCCTGGTTCCTGTGTGAGCAGCCGCTCCAGGGCCTCCCGGCCGGGCAGGTTCCTCGGTCGTACGACGTCTCCGGTGCGGACGTACAGGAACGTGGCCGTGACCGATTCCACAGGCACACCCTGCCGCTCGGCCCAGGCGAGCCGGTACACGGCGAGCTGGAGGGGGTCGGCGGTGCGGGTGCGGCTGGTCTTCCAGTCGACGATCTCGTACGTCGTCGAGTCCCCGTCGGTCTGCCGGTAGACGGCGTCGATACGGCCGCGGACCACACGCCCCGCGATGGCGAGCTGGAAGGGCGTCTCCAGGACATGGGGGGTGCGGTGGGCGTACTCGGTGCGCTCGAAGGCGTCCTTGAGGGCTTCCAGGTCGCGTTCGTCGGCGATCTCGGCGTCACTGCCAGGCAGGTCGTCCGGTTCCAGCATGGGCAGGGTCAGCGCCTCGAAGCGGGCCTCGACCCAGGCGTGGAATCGGGTGCCCTGGCGTGCGGCGGGTTGCGGGGGGCGCGGCATGGGGCGCGCGAGCTCCTGCGCGAGCCCGTCCGGGTCCGAGGCCAGGCGGATCACCTGGGACGCGGTGAGCGACGCGGGCAGCGGCACGTCGGTGACGGCTTCCCGCGCGCGCAGGAGTTCCCCGGTGAGGGCGTCGAGGTCACGGTCCCAGGAGTCGATGGTGCGGGCTTCCTCAGGGGTGAGGGGTTCCGGTTCCGTGGGGTGGGGGCGGGCCGGAGCGGCGGGGGTTTCCGGGGCCGTTGCCTGGTGCGGGACGGACGGGCGGTCCGTCGTCCAGGTGTCCCAGTCCCCGGCGGGGTCCTCGCCGACCGGCTCGTCCTCGAAGGGGGGCTCTTCGGCGTACGGCGACTCTTCGTCGTCCGGCGGTGGTGGCCACTCCGGGTCGTCGTAGGCATCCGGATCATGGATGGCCGCGGGGTGGGTGTCCGTGTGGGAGGCGAGCCGCTCCAGGTGGGCCAGGACGGTCTCTGCGGCCGCCCGGCGGCGGGCCAGTGCCGTGTCGTCGAGGGGCAGGGGCCAGACCTGGTCGGCGGTCCGATCGTGGAGCGCCGGGTTCTCCTCGTCCTCGGCGGGCTGGTCGGCCCAGGCCTCGATCTCGCCGTGGCCGGACGTGCAGTGGTCGTGCAGGGACTGCAGGAAGTCGGACGGTCCTCGGGGTTTCTTCTGCGTCGGACCCCACCAGTGGCCCGAACCGAGGAGGAGGGAGCGGGGGCGGGTGAAGGTGACGTAGCCGAGGCGGAGTTCCTCGGTGTGCTGGTGGTCCTTCATGGCCTCATGGAAGGCCTTCATGCCGCGCGAGTCCCAGGAGGCGATGTCGGGCAGGGTGTCGGTGTCACCGCGCAGTGTGTGCGGCAGCACTTTGCCCTGGGCGGTCCACTTCTCGCGGCCCTTGGCGCTCGGGAAGGTGTCGGCGACCAGGCCGGGGACGGCGACGACATCCCACTCCAGGCCCTTGGACTTGTGCGCGGTGAGCACCTTGACGGTGTTCTCGCCGCCCGGCAGGGCGTTGTCGAGGCCCTTCTCGTACTGGGCGGCGGTGCGCAGGAAGCCGAGGAAGGCGAGCAGGGTCGCTTCGTTGTCGCCGGCCGCGAACGAGGCCGCGATGTCCAGGAAGTTGGACAGGGTCTCGCGGCGGCGGGCGGCCAACGCGTGCGGGGACGCCGACAGTTCGACCTCCAGGCCGGTGACGGCGAGTACGCGGTGCAGGACGTCCATCAGGGGGTCGGCGAGCGAGCGGCGCAGATCGCGCAGTTCGGCGGCCAGGCGGGCGAATCGCACGCGCGCGTCCGGCGAGAAGGGCAGCCCGTCGTCGTCCTCGCGGTCGCTGAACAGGGGCGTCTCCAGGAATGTCTCCAGGGCGTCCGCGAGCGATATCACCTCGGCCGGGTCGACTCCCTCGACGGCCTCGGCGAGGCGGCGGTCGGGGTCGTCGTCGCCGTCCACGCGCGCGTGGGACACCAGACGCCGGGCACGCCGACCCAGGAGGGCGAGGTCGCGCGGGCCGATGCGCCAGCGCGGGCCGGTCAGCAGACGGACCAGGGAGGCGTTGGCGCCGGGGTCCTGGAGGACCTCGCAGACGGCGACGAGGTCGGCGACTTCGGGCAGGTGCAGCAGGCCCGAGAGGCCCACCACCTCCACCGGGACGTCCCGTTCGACGAGGGCGCCCTGGATCTCGGCGAAGTCGGTGGCCGTACGGCACAGGACGGCGATCTCGCCCGGCGCCTTGCCGGTCCGTACGAGATGGGCGATCGAGTCCGCGAGCCAGTCGATCTCCTCGGCGTGGGTGGACAGGAGGGCGCAGCGCACCATGCCGTCGCGTTCGGCGCCGGGGGCCGGGCGGAGGGCCTCCACGCCCGCGTGCATGGCGCGCAGGGGCTCGGCGAGCCCGTTGGCGAGGTCGAGGAGGCGGCCGCCACTGCGGCGGTTCTCGCTGAGCGCCTGGCGGGTGGCGGGCCGGCCGTCGGGGTGGGCGAAGTGCTCGGGGAAGTCGTCGAGGTTGGCGACGGAGGCGCCGCGCCAGCCGTAGATGGCCTGGCAGGGGTCGCCGACGGCGGTGACCGGGTGGCCGGTGCCGTCGCCGAACAGGCCTGCCAGCAGGACGCGTTGGGCGACGGAGGTGTCCTGGTACTCGTCGAGGAGCACCACCCGGAACTCGTCGCGCAGGACGCGGCCCACCTCGGGGATCCCCGCGAGCCGTGCGGACAGGGCGATCTGGTCGCCGAAGTCGAGCAGATCGCGCTCGCGTTTGGCGGCGCGGTAGCGGACGACCAGCTCGGCGAGTTCACGGCGGGCGGCGGCCGTCTCGGGGACCTTGCGCAGGGCGTCGTTGGTGAGCTTGGCGCCCTGAAGGGTGAACAGCAGCTCGGCGTCGTACGCCCGCAGCGCCTCGGGGCGTACGAGGTGCTCGGAGAGCTCGGCGTCGAGGGTGAGGAGGTCGCTGACCAGGTCGGCGAAGGATCGGGTCAGGGCCGGGTAGGGACCGGGGGCCTCGCGCAGTACGCGCGCCGCGAGTTGGTAACGGGTGGCGTCGGCGAGCAGCCGGGAGGTCGGTTCGAGGCCGATGCGCAGGCCGTGGTCGGTCAGCAGGCGGCCGGCGAAGGCGTGGTAGGTGGAGATCACTGGCTCGCCCGGCGGGTCGTCCGGGTCGATGACGTCGGGGTCGGTGACGCCCGCTTTGATGAGCGCCTTGCGGACGCGCTCGGCGAGTTCACCGGCGGCCTTGTTGGTGAAGGTGAGGCCCAGGACCTGTTCGGGGGCGACCTGGCCGGTGCCGACCAGCCAGACCACGCGGGCCGCCATCACCGTCGTCTTGCCCGAGCCGGCGCCGGCCACGATCACCTGTGGGGCGGGCGGGGCGATGATGCAGGCCGTCTGCTCCGGGGTGAACGGGATGCCGAGGAGCTCCTTGAGCTGATCGGGTTCGGTGATACGGGCGGCCATGTCGGAGAGGCTAGCGGCGCGCACTGACAACGGAGGACGAATCGCCTCTCGGTCCGGAAGAAGCGCTGGTCAGCACCCGAGGTGCGACCGATCACACCGGAGTGCCCGACTTACTCCACCACGTGTCGTCCCTCCGGCTGCGCGCTGCAGGAGGCCCGGAACGCGCAGTGGGAGCAGTGCTGACCGGCGTTCGGCGTGAACCGTTCGTCGAGGACCTTGCCGGCCGCCGTGGCGAGCAGATCGCCGACCCACTCCCCCTCCAGCGGTTCCTGGGCCTGCACCTTGGGGAGGGTCTCGCCACCGTCCCTCTTGGGGGCGCCCTGGCGCAGTTGGACGAGTTCGGCTCCGCCCGGCTCGGGACGTACGCCGTCGAAGGCCTCGTCGACGGCGCCCTCGCGGACGGCGAGTTGATAGACCGCGAGCTGGGGGTGGTGTTCCACCTCGGCGGAACTCACGGGCTGCTTGCCGGTCTTGAAGTCGACGACGTACGCGCGGCCCTCGCCGTCGGCTTCCACACGGTCCATCTGGCCACGGATGCGTACCTCTACCTCGCCCGCCTCCAGGGTGACGTCGAAGTCGTGCTCGCTGGCCACCGGCGTGCGGCCGGTGCGGTCCATGACGTGCCACTTCAGGAAGCGTTCGAGCGCCACGCGCGCGTTCTCCTTCTCCTGCGCCGACTTCCAGGGCGCGTCGAAGGCGAGCGCGTTCCACACGGAGTCGAGGCGCTCCATGAGGACGGCGAGGTCGGCCGGGGTGCGCCCGGAGGCCACCTCGTCGGCGAGGACGTGCACGACGTTGCCGAAGCCCTGGGCGACCGTCGCGGGTGCGTCGGCCTTCACCTCGCGGCCCAGGAACCACTGGAGGGCACAGGTGTTGGCGAGCTGGTCGAGGGCGCTCCCGGAGAGCACGACGGGCTCGTCTCGGTTGCGCAGCGGCACCTTCGACTCGGTCGGCTCGAACATGCCCCACCACCGGTACGGGTGGGCGGAGGGGACGAGCGGGCGGCCGTCGTCGTCGGCGAGCGCGGCGAGCCGGGCCAGTCTGCGGGCGGCGGCCTCCCTGAGGGTGTCGGACACGCGCGGGTCGACCGTGGTGGCGCGAAGTTCCGCGACCAGGGCTGCGACGGACAGGGGGCGGCGTGGGCGGCCGGTGACGTCCTTGGGTTCGACGCCGAGTTCGGTCAGGAAGCGGGAGGGCTGGTCGCCGTCGTCGGCCGGCGCCTTCACCGCTGTGACGATCAGTCGCTCACGCGCACGTGTGGCGGCCACGTAGAACAGGCGGCGCTCCTCGGCCAGCAGGGCGCCCGGGGTGAGCGGTTCGGCGAGTCCGTCGCGGCCGATGCGGTCGGCCTCCAGGAGGGAACCGCGGCGGCGCAGGTCGGGCCACAGACCCTCCTGGACGCCCGCGACGACGACCAGGCTCCACTCCAGGCCCTTGGACCGGTGCGCGGTCATGAGGCGGACGGCGTCCGGGCGTACGGCTCGCCGTGTGAGGGTGTCGGCGGCGATGTCTTCCGCGTCGATCTCCTCCAGGAAGTTCAGGGCGCCCCGGCCTCCGGTGCGCTCCTCCGCGCGTGCGGCGGTCGCGAACAGCGCGCACACGGCGTCGAGATCACGGTCCGCGTTGCGCCCCGCTGCGCCGCCGCGCCGGGCGGACCGCTCCAGACGTCCGGGCCACGGCGTGCCCTCCCACAGATCCCACAGCGCCTCCTCTGCGCTGCCACCACCCGCGAGACGCTCACGCGCCTTGCCGAGCAGCGCGCCGAGCCGCTGGGCCCCGCGCGCGTACACGGGGTCGTGCACGGCCAGCCGCTCGGGCTCGGCCAGGGCCCGCGCGAGCAGCTCGTCCGAGGGCGGCGGCAGGGCGTTCCCGGCGGCCCGCTCCTCGTCACGCAGGGCCCGCCCGAGACGCCGCAGGTCAGCGGCGTCCATACCGGCGAGGGGCGAGGTGAGGAGCGTGAGGGCGGTCTCGGTGTCGAGCCAGGACGTGCCCGACTGCGGCTCTTCGGAGGCCTCCTGTGGCACGTCGGCGTCGGCGTCGGCGCCGACGCCGGCTACAGGCTGCGGTTCGTCGTCGGCAGCAGCGTCTTCTTCAGGCCGTACGACATCCCCCGCCGCCTCCGCCGCGGCCACGGCCCGAAGAGCGGTCAGCAGGGGCGCCACCGCCGGTTCGTGCCGCAGCGGCAAGTCGTCGCCGTCGATGTCGAGCGGTACTCCGGCCGCAGTGAGAGCGCGTCGGACCGTCGGGATCGTGAGCGACCCAGCACGCACCAGAACCGCCATCTCACCCCAGGGAACACCGTCCTCCAGATGTGCCCGGCGCAGGATGTCCGCGATGTTGTCCAGCTCGGTGCCGGACGTCGGGTAGGTGTACACCTCAGCCTGCCCCCCGCCCCGGACCGGAGAGAGCTCGCGGTGGGCGCGGACCTTCTCCGCCGGCAGCCGGGTCAGCGGCATGCGCTGGGTCACCAGCCGGGTGGCGGCCAACAGGGCGGCGCCGGAACGGCGGGAGGTGCGCAGGACCTCGACGGGGGCCGTCCGGCCGTCCGCGCGCGGGAAGGCGTACGGGAAGTCCAGGATGCCGTTCACGTCCGCGCCGCGGAACGCGTAGATCGACTGGTCGGGGTCGCCGAAGGCGACGAGGGTGCGGCCGCCGCCGGCCAGGGCCTGCAGCAGCCGCACCTGGGCCGGGTCGGTGTCCTGGTACTCGTCGACGAACACGGCGTCGTACTGGGCGGCGAGCTGCTCGGCGACCTCGGGGCGACGGGCGAGGAGCACGGCTCGGTGGACCAGTTCGGCGTAGTCGAGGACGCCCTGGAGGTCGAGAACGTCGAGGTACTCGGCGAGGAAGGCGGCCGCGGCCCGCCAGTCGGGGCGGCCGATGCGGCGGGCGAAGGCGTCCAGGGCAGCCGGTCCGAGGCCCAGTTCGCGGCTGCGGGCGAGGACCGCGCGGACCTCGTCGGCGAAGCCTCGGGTGGTCAGACAGGCACGCAGCTCGTCCGGCCAGCGCACATGCGCGAGTCCGAGCCGCTCCAGGTCGGGCTGGCCGGCGAGCAGTTCACGCACCGCGACGTCCTGCTCGGGTCCCGACAGGAGTCTGAGCGGCTCCACGAACAGATCACTGTCCTGGTGGGCCCGGACGAGGGCGTAGCAGAACGAGTGGAAGGTGGTCGCCTGGGGCGCACGAGCGGCTCCTATGCGCAGGGCCATGCGGTCGCGCAGTTCGACGGCCGCCTTGCGGCTGAACGTCAGCACGAGCACGCGCGCGGGGTCCCCTCCGCGGGCGATTCGTGACGCCACCGACTCGACGAGCGTGGTGGTCTTCCCGGTGCCCGGACCTGCGAGAACGAGCAATGGGCCGGTCCGGTGCTCAACCACCGCGCGCTGTGCGGCGTCCAGACGAATGGGATCCACACGGGCCGGCTGGGTACGCACCAGTCGGTAAGCGCCACGGGTCCCCTGTCGCACCTGGGAGTGCGACAGACGCCTGGTGGAGGAAGAGGAGCTCACGTGGTTCGCCGGTCCTGGTGGGTGTGCTGTTGGGCGGCCCCCCGCGCGTGGAGGGCGGTGGGCGGGGGATGAGGGGGACGCGTGCAGCCGACGCTACGCCGACGCAGAGTGCGGAAGCAGGACTTCCTCTTCTTCCCGCGCGGCACACGCGGCGCTCCCGCCCCGTACGTCCCTCACCCCACGAACGTACGGCATGCCACGGACGTGCCCCGTTTCCTCCGTCCGGGCCTCAGGGTGCCCCTGGGGCCCGGCGATGGCGGAAGCTGTCAGGTGTGAGCCTCCCGATCGCCGCCGTCCCAGCGCGCCCGCCTCATGTCGAGGCGCGGCAGATGGCCCTCGGCGGCCCTGCTCGCCTCCTTCAGGGGCGTGCCCTCGGCGCGGTAGTGGTCGAGCGCCCGCAGTTCGTGCCCCGGGAGCAGGGCACCGTCCGCGCGGACGACACGCCACCAGGGGACGGCTCCGCCGTACAGGGCCATGACTCTGCCGACCTGCCGGGGGCCGCCCTCCTCCAGCCAGTCGGCGACGTCCCCGTACGTCATGACACGCCCGGCCGGGATGCGTTCGGCGACGTCGAGGACGCGCTCGGCGTACTCCGGGAGGGTGTCCGCGTACGCCGGGCGGGCGTCCCGAGGAAGGCTCTGCTCGCTCATCCGCCCCATCCTGCCCCACCCCACCGACAATGTGACGGGCCCGCGACCGTGGGTGTCCCTCGCCCAGGGACGGCGCTTCGGGCAGACTGTGCGCCCCCGCATGTGCACCCTGACATCCGTGTGTCTCGGTGGGGCATGCCACCATCATGCGGGCGGTGACTGGTGATACGAGACCAAGAAGAGACGATGAAGCCACAGGGTGTGCACCCGGAGGGCGCCGAGAGCACCTCTGACGCTTCGTCGCGCCCCGGCACCGCCGACGCGGAAGGCAAGGACACCGACGCCGGCGTCGAGGAGGTGCACGTCGACGAGGTCGAGGGCGACGAGCCGCTGCTCCCCGCGCGCGTGCACCGGCCCTCCGACCTGATGCGGCTGCTGGTCGGCGTGCTGGCCGTCGTCATTCTGCTCGCCATCGCCGCGTTCGCGCACGGCACCACCTCCGGCCTCGAACAGGACATCAACAAGGGCACGGGGCAGGCTCCCGACCTGCTCATCAAGATCGCCGGTCTCGCCTCCAGCATCGCGATCCTCCTGGTCCCGGTCGCGTTCGCGATCGAACGGCTGATCAAGCGCGACGGACTGCGGATCGCCGACGGTGTGCTCGCCGCGGTCCTCGCCCACGGTGTGACACTTGCCACCGACCTGTGGGTCGCCAAGGCCGCCCCGGACTCGATCCAGGAGGCGCTCACCCAGCCCTCCCCAGGTGACGTCCACGCTCTCACCGACCCCGTGCACGGCTATCTGGCACCCGTCATCGCCTATATGACGGCCGTCGGCATGTCCCGAAGGCCGCGCTGGCGGGCGGTGCTGTGGATCGTGCTGATGCTCGACGCGTTCTCGATGCTCGTCACCGGCTACACCACGCCGTTCTCGATCATCCTGACGGTGCTGATGGGTTGGACGGTGGCCTACGGGACGCTGTACGCGGTCGGCTCGCCCAATGTCCGGCCCACGGGGCAGACATTGATGGCGGGCCTCAGGACCGTCGGCTTCCACCCGGTCAGCGCGGCCCGCGAGGAGGCCTCGGAGACCACGGACACCGGCGACCGCGGCCGCCGCTACTTCGTCACGCTGGAGGACGGCCCGCCGCTCGACGTGACGGTGGTCGACCGGGAGCAGCAGGCCCAGGGCTTCTTCTACCGCGTGTGGCGCAACCTCACGCTGCGCGGCTTCGCGACCCGCAGCAGTCTCCAGTCGCTGCGGCAGGCGCTGGAGCAGGAGGCCCTGCTCGCCTACGCGGCCATCGCGGCCGGCGCCAACGCGCCCAAGCTGATCGCCACCTCCGAGCTCGGCCCCGACGCCGTGATGCTCGTCTACGAACACACCGGCGGACGCACGCTCGAATCGCTGGCCGAGGACGAGATCACCGACGAACTGCTGCGCAACACCTGGCGCCAGGTGCAGGCGCTCCAGTCGCGGCGCATCGCACACCGCAGGCTCGCGGGTGACGCGATCTTGGTGGATCGTTCCGGCGCGGTGATCCTCACCGACCTGCGCGGCGGCGAGATCGCGGCCAGCACCCTGCTGTTGCGCATGGATGTCGCCCAGCTGGTGACGACCCTGGGGCTGCTGACGGGCGCGGAGCGCGCGGTGGCTTCAGCGGTCAGCGTCCTCGGCCCGGACGCCGTGGCCGACTGTCTGCCGATGCTCCAGCCCATCGTGCTGACGCGCTCCGCGCGCGCGGCGCTGCGCAGACTCGCCCGGGAGCGGGCCCAGCGCGAGCGCGAGGCGGTCCTGGAGGCGTCCCAGCAGGCCAAGCAGGCCCGGCTGGAGGAGGCGCCGGAGGACGTGCGGCCCGTACTCGAGAAGCCCGACAAGAAGGCCGTACGCGCGGAGGCGCGGGCCGAGAAGCGGGCCATCGACGAAGCCCTGGAGGAGGCACGCGAGGAGGACCTGCTGACGCAGATCCGTCACCAGGTGCTGTTGATCAGGCCGCAGGCACCGGTCGAGCCGGCCCGGCTGGAACGGGTGAAGCCGCGCACACTGATCAGCTTCATCGCGGGTGCCATCGGCGCGTACTTCCTGCTGACGCAACTCACCCACATCGAGTTCGGGCCGCTCGTCGCCAACGCCGAGTGGGGCTGGGTCGCCGCGGCCGTGCTGTTCTCGGCGTGCAGCTACTTCGCCGCCGCCATGGCGCTGCTGGGCTTCGTGCCCGAGCGGGTGGGCTTCCTGCGGACGGTCGCGGCCCAGGTCGCCGGGTCGTTCGTGAAGATCGTCGCACCGGCCGCGGTCGGCGGCGTGGCGCTCAACACGCGCTTCCTGCAACGCCAGGGGGTGCGACCGGGACTCGCGGTGGCGAGTGTCGGCGCCTCGCAGTTGTTCGGGCTCGGCTGCCACATCCTGATGCTGCTGTCCTTCGGCTATCTGACCGGTACCGAGAAGACACCGTCGCTGTCGCCGTCCCGGACGGTCATCGCGGGTCTGTTGACGGTGGCGGTGCTCGTGCTCGTGGTCACCTCGGTGCCGTTCCTCAGGAAATTCGTCGTCACGCGCGTGAGGTCGCTGTTCGCGGGTGTCGTGCCGCGCATGCTGGACGTGCTCCAGCGGCCGCAGAAGCTGGTCACCGGTATCGGCGGCATGCTGCTGCTGACGGCGTGCTTCGTGATGTGCCTGGACGCCTCGATCCGCGCCTTCGGCCAGGAGGGCACGTCGCTCAGCATCGCCAGCGTCGCCGTCGTCTTCCTCGCCGGAAACGCGCTCGGTTCGGCCGCCCCGACGCCCGGTGGTGTGGGAGCCGTGGAGGCCACTTTGACGGTAGGTCTGATCGCCGTGGGGCTCCCCAAGGAGGTCGCCGCCCCGGCCGTCCTGCTGTTCCGTCTGCTGACGCTGTGGCTGCCGGTGCTGCCGGGCTGGCTGGCCTTCAACCACCTGTCCCGGAAGGGCGCGCTGTAGGGGGTGCCGCCGGAACCGCGGCACGTACCTCTTACGGCTCGCGCCCCGAGCGCGCCCACGCGCGCGACCGCAGGATGGGATCATGCCGAGCCCCCCTCACCTGCGCGTCGCCGCCCTGACCGCCACCGCCCTTCTGCTGTCCTCCGTGCTGGCGGCCTGCGGCGACGATTCCCAGGACGAGGACCTGTCGGCCCAGAAGCTGAGCTGGAAGGACTGCCCGGCCCCCTCCCGGGCCGAAGGCGGCGGTGACGCCCCTTCGCCGCTGCCGGGCGGCGACGAGTGGCAGTGCGCCACGCTCAAGGCCCCTCTGGACTGGGCGAAGCCGGAGGGCGGCACGATCGGCCTCGCGCTGATCCGGGCGAAGACCAGCGGAGCCGAGGACCGGCGCATCGGCTCGCTCGTCTTCAACTTCGGCGGCCCCGGCGGCTCGGGCGTCACCACGCTGCCCGCCTTCGGCACGGACTACGCCAAACTGCGCACCCGCTACGACCTGGTGAGCTTCGACCCGCGCGGGGTCGGCCGCAGCGCCCCGGTGGAGTGCCTTAACGACCCCCAGCTCGACGTCTACTTCGAGCAGGACTGGACCCCGGACGACTCGGCCGAGCGCACCGCGCTGCTGGCCAACACCAAGGAGTTCAACGCGGCCTGCGAGGAGAACTCCAAGAAGATGCTGGCGCACGTGCGCACCACCGACGCGGCCCGCGACATGGACCTGATGCGCCAGGTACTCGGCGACGACAAGCTGTACTACTTCGGCATCTCGTACGGCACCGAACTCGGCGGCGTCTACGCCCATCTGTTCCCGAAGAACGTGGGGCGCGCGGTCTTCGACGCGGTCGTGGACCCGACACAGAGCAGCGAGCAGGGCTCGCTCGGGCAGGCCGAGGGCTTCCAGCTCGCGCTCGACAACTTCGCCGAGGACTGCACCTCCAAGACCGAGGACTGCCCCGTCGGAGACACCGCGCAGGACGTCAAGGACCGTATCGCCAAGCTGCTCACGGACCTCGACAAGACGCCGATCCCCGGCATCGGCCAGCGTGCGCTGACGCAGACCGCGGCGACCAACGGAATCGCGCAGTCCCTCTATTCGAAGGACTTCTGGGAGTACCTAGTCGAGGGCCTGGAGCAGGCATACAACGGCGACGGCAGGATCCTGATGCTGCTGTCCGACTCGTTGAACGGGCGCAGCGACAACGGTGAGTACAGCAACATCGCCGCGGCCAACATCTCCATCAACTGCGCCGACGACAAGCCCCGGTACACCACCGCCGACGTCGAGCGGAAGCTGCCCGAGTTCCGTGCCGCGTCCCCCCTCTTCGGCGATTTCATGGCCTGGTCCATGGTGAGCTGCACCGACTGGGCCGTGGCGGGTGCCGCAGACCATCCCGACGTGAGCGCCACCGGCTCTGCGCCGATCCTCGTCGTGGGCAACACCGGCGACCCGGCCACCCCGTACGAGGGCTCGCGGAAGATGGTCAAGGCGCTCGGTGCGGGCGTCGGGGTCGAGCTGACGTACAAGGGACAGGGGCACGGGGCGTACGACAGCAAGAACAAGTGCGTGCAGGACGCGGTGAACGGCTATCTCCTGACCGGGAAGGTCCCGGCGGCTGGGACCGTCTGCTCGTAGAACTGGCCCCGGATCCCATGAAAGCTGCTGGTCAGAAGGTTATCCACAGGCCCCGACGGGTGTCTCGTGATCGGCCTACCATGGCCAGACAGCCATCCGCAGCTCGGTGCGGACGGCTTGGGAGGGGGACTGCAATGGGGCGTTTCGTACGGTGGGCGGCCGTGACCGCCGCGGCCGCGCTGCTGGCGGCGGGATGCAGCGGCGGCCCGTCCGGCGGTGCGGGGGACGAGCGGTCCGGCAGCGCCGGGCCCACCACGAGGGACGCGAAGGCGCTGCCCGCCTCCCTGATCTCGCAGAGGCTCGACTGGGCGCGTTGCGACGCCCCTGCGGGCAATTCCCCGCCCGGCCGCGACTGGAAGTGCGCGAAGTTGAAGGTTCCCCTGGACTGGTCCAAGCCCGACGGGGAGACGATCGGCCTCGCACTGATCCGCGCCGAGGCCCGCGGCGGCGACCGCATCGGCTCGCTGCTGTTCAACTTCGGCGGCCCCGGTCTGACGGGGGTGGGCACGATGCCCGCTTACGCCGCCACCGTCTCCCTCCTGCGCGAGCGCTACGACCTGGTGAGCTGGGACCCACGCGGCGTCGGCGCCAGCGAAGGCGTCCGCTGCCGCGGCGACAAGGAGATCCAGGCCGCCGAAGCCGTGGACCCCACCCCGGACACCCCCGCCGAGGAGCAGGCGTACCTGCGGGACGCCGCCGACTTCGCCCAGGGCTGCGAGAAGGACGCGGGCAAGCTGCTGGCGCACGTCTCGACCACCGACACCGCCCGCGACATGGACCTGATCCGGCAGGTACTCGGCGACACCGAGATGCACTATTTCGGCATCTCGTACGGCACCCAGCTCGGCGGTGTCTACGCCCATCTGTTCCCGGAGAAGGTGGGGCGGCTGGTGCTCGACGGGGTCGTCGACCCGAGCGCCGACATGGTGGGCCATCGCGAGAACCAGGCCCGGGGCTTCCAGCGCGCGCTCGACAACTACCTGAAGTCCACCGGCCAGGATCCCGAAGAGGGCACCCGGAAGATCGCGGATCTGCTGGACCGGATCGACGGGGACCCACTGGACACGTTCTCCCGGCGGAAGCTGACCCAGCTGCTCGCGTTCACGGGCATCGTCTGGCCGCTGTACAGCAAGGACAGTTGGCCCTCACTGACCAGTGCTCTGCAGACCGCCGAGCAGGGGGACGGCTCCGAACTGCTGGCGCTCGCCGACGGTTACAACGAGCGTGACGCCTCGGGGCGCTACGGCCTGCTCTCCCACTCGCAACGGGTCATATCGTGCTTGGACGACAAGCAGCGGCCCACGCTCGCGGAGGCGAAGAAGCTGCTGCCGGAGTTCGAGAGGATCTCCCCCGTGTTCGGGCCCTTCCTGGGCTGGGACGCGGCCGGCTGGTGCCACGACTGGCCGGTGCCCGGACAGGTGCTGACGCCGGAAGTGAGCGCGCCCGGTGCGGCGCCGGTGCTGGTGGTCGGCACCACGGGCGACCCTGCGACACCGTACGAAGGTGCCCGGCGGATGGCGGACGAACTGGGCAGAGGGGTCGGTGTGGAGCTCACCTGGCAGGGTCAGGGGCACACGGCGTACGGGAATGGGAGCGACTGCGTGGACTCCACGGTGAACGCGTATCTGCTGAAGGGCACGGTCCCGGAGGACGGCAAGGTCTGCGCCTCCTAGCCGTGCCGGCCGAGGCGTTCATGGCCACGGCAGCGGAAAGGGGCCCGGCACCCGTGGTGCCGAGCCCCTCCCGGGAAGGCGTGCGCCTACAACATCGGCTAGTACACCGGCTTGTGCGGTTCGACCTGGTTGACCCAGCCGATCACACCGCCGCCGACGTGCACGGCGTCGGAGAAGCCCGCGGACTTCAGGACCGCGAGGACTTCCGCACTACGGACACCCGTCTTGCAGTGCAGGACGATCTTCTTGTCCTGCGGGAGGCCCTCCAGGGCGGTGCCCATGAGGAACTCGTTCTTCGGGATCAGCTTGGCGCCCGGAATGGAGACGATCTCGTACTCGTTGACCTCGCGGACGTCGATGATCTCGATGTTCTCCCCGTCGTCGATCCACTCCTTGAGCTGCTTGGGAGTGATCGTCGCGCCGGCGGCCGCCTCCTGGGCCTCCTCGGAGACGACGCCGCAGAAGGCCTCGTAGTCGATGAGCTCGGTGACGGTCGGGTTCTCGCCGCAGACCGCGCAGTTCGGGTCCTTGCGGACCTTGACCTGGCGGTACTGCATCTCCAGCGCGTCGTAGATCATCAGGCGGCCGACGAGGGGCTCGCCGATGCCCGCGAGGAGCTTGATGGCCTCGTTGACCTGGATGGAGCCGATGGACGCGCACAGCACACCCAGGACGCCGCCCTCGGCGCAGGAGGGGACCATGCCCGGCGGCGGGGGCTCGGGGTAGAGGCAGCGGTAGCAGGGGCCGTGCTCGGACCAGAAGACGGAGGCCTGGCCGTCGAAGCGGTAGATCGAACCCCATACGTACGGCTTGTTGAGCAGCACGCACGCGTCGTTGACCAGGTAGCGGGTCGCGAAGTTGTCGGTGCCGTCGACGATCAGGTCGTACTGGCTGAAGATGTCCATCACGTTCTCGGCCTCAAGCCGCTCTTCGTGAAGGATCACGTTCACGTACGGGTTGATGCCCAGGACGGAGTCTCGGGCGGACTCGGCCTTGGAACGGCCGATGTCGGCCTGGCTGTGGATGATCTGGCGCTGCAGGTTCGACTCGTCGACCTCGTCGAACTCCACGATGCCGAGCGTGCCGACGCCCGCCGCGGCCAGGTACATCAGCGCCGGCGAGCCCAGGCCGCCGGCGCCCACACAGAGCACCTTGGCGTTCTTCAGCCGCTTCTGCCCGTCCATCCCCACGTCGGGGATGATCAGGTGGCGGGAGTACCTGCGGACCTCGTCTACGGTGAGCTCGGCGGCCGGCTCGACCAGGGGTGGCAGCGACACGGGGACTCCGTTGGTCGGTCAATCACTACGGTTGTTCTCCTCGTAACACTGCCATGGGCTTCTTCATTCCGAGACACCCGTTCCGATCCGCGAGACGATTTCGTCCCAGTAGCCGGGCATGGTCTCCCAGGGGTCGACGCGGCCACCGCGGTCCGTGCGGTCGGTGAACCAGATCGTGGACGCGCCCTGCCAGCGTGCGATCCGCAGGGCCTCGTCGAGGTGCGGGCGGGGCAGCCCGTGGACGAAGTGGCAGAAACGGTCGGGTGGGTAGTCGGCGGTCCACTCGGCCACCTGCGACCAGCGGTAGTCGCTCCAGGAGCCGGAGAAGGTGACCAGTTGGTCGGCGTTCTCGGCGTACCCAGGACAGGGGTGGGTGCCGTGGCCGAGGACGATGTGGGCGTCGGCACGGATCGTGCGGAGCGTGTCGACGGTGCGCCGGATCTCGGGGAGCGCGGCGCGTCCGGTCGGGCAGCGGTCCAGGAGGAAGCCGTCGACCTGGTACCAGTCGATGTAGCGGTGGGCCTCGGAGATCAGCTCGCCGAAGGTACGGGCCCCGTAGGTGGTGTCGAGGTGGCCGAGGACGCGGACGCCCGCGTTGCGCAGCCGGCCGGACGCTTCGAGGCAGTGCGGGTCGGGGCGGGCGCCGGGACCGTCGGCGATGTTGAGGACGGTCCAGTGCAGAGGCGTGCCCGGGCGGGTGAGCTCGGCCCATTCGGTGGGCGCGACCAGAGGGTGGGCGAAGCCGGGGACACCGAAGCCGGTATGGAGTTCGGTGCTCGGCGTACTGCTCTTCGTGCTGGTCAGATGCGGCATGCCGCCTCCATCCAGATGTCGGCGAGGGACTCTTCGAGGTTGATCCGGGGGCGCCAGCCGAGCCGGTCGCGTGCGGTGCGCACATCGGCCTGCTGCCAGCTGCCGCAGCCGTCGGGGTACGGATATGCGACCGGGGCCGCGTGGTCCGGTTCGGAGCGGGGGTGGCCGATGGACGCCCTCAGCGGGCCGGGCGGGCCGTCGAGTTCGTGGAGGGCGCCGCCGTATCCGGCGACCCGGGCCAGGACGGCGGCGGCGTCGCGGAGGCGGACGGCACGGCCCGAGCCGATGTTGATGACGCCCTGTGCGGCGGAGAGCGAGGCAGCGTGCACGGCGCGGGCCACGTCACGGACGTCGACGAAGTCGCGCTGGGCGCCCAGGCCGCCGAGTTTCAGATCGCCGTCGCCGGACTGCATGGCGCGGCGCATGGCCTCGGCGAGCCGGCCGAGCGGGGAGCCCGCGGGGGTGCCGGGGCCCGCCGGAGAGAAGACGCGCAGGACGACCGCGTCCAGGCCGGAGCCGAGGACCAGTTCGGTGGCGGCGAGTTTGCTGACGCCGTACGGGCCTCCGGGGCGGGGGACGGCGTCCTCGGCCGTGGAGGAGCCGTGCTGGCTGGGGCCGTACTCCGCGCCGCAGCCGATCTGTACCAGTCGGGCGCCGCAGCCGCTGCGGCGCAGGGCCTCGCAGACGGTGGCGACCGCGACCGTGTTGTGGCGGGCGAGCTCACGGGCACCGCCGCGGGTGGCACCCGCGCAGTTGACGACGACACCCGGGTGGACCGCGTCGAGGAACCGGGTGAGGGCTCCGGGGCTGCCGGACGCGAGGTCGAAGCGGACGTCGGCGTCGTCGCCGCGGCCGAGGGCGGTGAGCTGGACGGCGGGGTCGGCGAGCAGACGGTCGGCGACGAAGCGGCCCAGGTAGCCGTTGGCTCCGATCAGCAGGACTCTCATCGGGCTGCTCCCGGGGCCTTGGGGGCGGGTCGGGAGGTGGTCATGCGGGTTCTCCTTCGGGAGGGGCGGTGCGTGTGCCTCCGGCGGTGGGCCGGGGTGCCTGCGGCGGCCTGCGGGGGTTCGGCAGGTAGGGCTTCGGCAGGGCGGCGGATTCGCCCACGACTGGTGGGTGATACGCCCATGGCTGGTGGGTGATAGGCCCATGGCTGGTGGGTGATCCGTCCGCAGCGGGTGCGTGATCTGCCCACGGCAGGTGCGTGATCGCGCCTAAGGCGGGTGGGTGGGGCGGGGCCGGGTCAGCATGGGCCCTCCGCCCGGGCGTGGGCCGACGCCCTCGTCAGCTTGCGGATCGCGTGGATCAGCAGGGCCAGGGCGCCGGTCCCGCAGGTAAGGGTCTGGATGCCGCCCGGGCCCCAGAGTTCCACGAGGGCCTCCACCGGCGCCGCCAGGAAGGCACAGCCCGGCAGACGGGAGGCGAAGGCCGCGGCCAGGGCCGCCCCCTGGGCTGTCGCGGCGGCGGTGAGGACCACCACGGGCGCGTGGGTGAAGCCGTGGACGGTGAGAAGTCGGGCGAGGACGAGGAGGGCGCCCAGGGTGATGACCTGCGCGTAGGCGGCGGGTTCGGTCAGGGCGGTGGCGGACAGGGCCGCGAGGGCTGTCAGCGCGCACAGGTACAGGGCGAACATGCCGAGCAGCAGGGGCCGTACGGAGGCTGCGAAGTCCTCCAGGCCGCGGCTGACCGTCAGCTTTCGGCGGGCGCGGGCCGCGAAAAGGTGGGCGGCCCAGGCGGCCGGGGCGCAGGACAGGGACAGAGCGAGAAGGGGCGCCGTGACCACGGGCCAGGGGGCGTCGGCGGCGTCGGTGGGCAGGGCGTCGGGGCCGCCGGTCATGGCCGCCCCGAGCAGGCCGTCCCCGAGGGCGGCGTAGGCGAGGAGCCAGTAGGTCCAGGTGGAGGTGCCGGTGGTGGGGGCACGGTCGGGGGTGCCGAGGGGGCCGCGGGACAGAGCCGCGCGCATGGCGAAGGAGACGGCCAGGGCGCCCACCAGTGCGGCGACCAGCCGGGACTGGCCGTCGGTGAAGCGGATGCCGGCCACTGTGGTCCCGCACAGGGCGCCTGGGAGGAGGGTGAGCAGGGCCCAGTCGGCCCGGACGACGGGCGCTTTCTCCGCCGGGGGAGGCGGGGGTGTCTCGCCGTCCCTGGGGACACGGGCGTACATCTCCTCGGCGAGCGAGAAGACATCCCGGTGCCGGAATCGGACGGCGGTGCGATCGGTGACACCGTGGGCCTCCAGGCCCGCCGCGATCTCCAGGGGGTCGACGGCCCGTTCGCACAACTCTCGGTGACGGTGCATCAGGGCTTTCACCGGGTCGGCGGCGGTACGGCGGGCAGGGCCGGGAGTGGGCTTGCGGCTGCTTGAGATCTCGGGGGCGCGGGGGGCGGGTGCGGACGGTGGGCAGGCGCCCTCGTCTCCGGAGGCGTCAATCGCGTCAGCGTCTACGGAGGGCTCGGCGACGCGTGGGGCCGGGTCGCCGGAGGAGTCGGCAGCGTGCGTGTCCGCATCCTGGGAGGACTCGGCAGAGCGTGCGCCCCCGTCTGCCGTGGACTCGACAGCACGCACATCCACAGAAGGGGCGTCCCTCTCACCGGAAGGCGCGGCAGCAGGCACATCCCCGCCTCCGGAGGACTCCGGGCCGCCCTCCTCCCACTCGGCCGACGCACCGGCACCGCCCGTCTCCGACCCGTCGGAGTCCTCTGCGTTCCGTGGCCCTGATGGCTTCCGTGCCCCGGCACGGTCCGTACCGTGTCCTCCCCGCCCCCGACCGTCCCGCGCGGCCGTCTCCCCCGTCAGCCACTCCTCCGACTCCGCGCCCCCCGCACCGGGGCTGCCCGGGGTGACGGGGCGGTCGAGTTCCAGGTCGCTCATCCGGCCGCTCCTTCCTTGGCGGCGAAGGGAGGTGTCGCGCTGACCGGGGGTCCCGCGGCCCAGCCGGGACCGCCGCGGGCGACGACACGGGTGCTGCGCTCGGTCCAGCGGCCGGGGACGTGGGCCTCGGCGGGGGCGGCGAACGGCAGGGGTTCGCCGGTGCCGTCGAGGATCACCCGGCGGACCGGGGTACGCGAGACGATCTCCAGGTAAATGCCGTGAAATGCCGTGATGTTCTGTTCCACGGTGAACAGTTCGAGCGCCCGGGCGCGTGCGGCGGCGCCCAGGCGCTCACGGCGCTCGGGGTCGCGCAGCAGCGTCACGCACGCCTCCGCGAGCGCCTTCGGGTTGCGCGGCGGGACGACGAGCCCGGTGCCGCCGATGACCTCCACCACCGCGCCCACGTCGGTGGACACGGTGGCCCGGGCGCAGAACATGGCCTCGACCAGGCTGATGGGGAAGCCCTCGACGACGCTGGACAGGACGGTGACGGCGCCGGAGGCGTACGCGTCGGCGAGGGTCGGCACCTCGGGTCCGCCGATCTCCTCGAAGGAGACGGGGTTGTCACCGACGGCATGCAGTCCTTCCGCCTCGTCGGGGAAGAGCTGCGCGGCCAGCGCCCTGCAGTGCCCCAGATAGGCCGCTCCCTCGGGGCCGGTGGGCGCGCCGATGATCCGCAGGCGCGTCTTGGGCTCCTCCTTGCGGATCTCCGCGAAGGCGTGGAGCAGGGAGATGAGGTCCTTGGCGGGTTCGACACGGCCGACCCAGACCAGGGTGTCCGGATCCACGCACTCCGCCGACTCCCCCACCTCCGAGAAGTGGGTGGCGTCCATGCCCGGGTAGACCGTGCGCAGCTTCTCGCGGTCGGCACCGCACCGCTCCTGCCAGCGGCGGGCGTGGGTGTTGCCCGGCGTGACGACCGCGGCCCGCCGGTAGGTCTCGGTGGCGAGCCGACCGTGGAAGGCGGCGAGCAGGGCCCGTACGGCGGGTGAGGACTCGGTGTCGGCCAGGTAGTGCGTGCGCAGCCGCACGCCGTACTCGGTCACCAGCAGCGGCACCCCGCAGAAGTGGTGCGCGAGGAGCCCGGGCAGGGCGGCCAGGCCTCCGGAGGCCGCGTGGCACAGGTCGACCGCGCCGAGGCCGTCGTCCTCGTACCAGTCGAGCGAGAGGGGGCGCAGGGCGCGCTCCAGGTGGGCGGCAACAGCGAGCAGATCCGGTACGCGCGCCTCGCGCGCCGTCTGCCGGGCGCCGGGCACGCGACAGGCGCGCTCCAGAGCGCGTACGGCGCTCTCGGAGCGGAGCGCGCCCACCAGTCCGCCCTCGTCCCGGGCGAGTTCGGCGAGTCCGTACAGGGCGCTGGCGAAACGGTCCGCCTCACCGGCCGACGACTCCTCGGAGCCCTCCGCCACGGCGCCCTCGCACAGCACGGCCACCAATTCGCCGTAGTACTCGGTGAACCGGCGGCGCGCGCGCCTGCCGTACCCGACCCCGTCGTCCTCGGCGGTCCACAGCGGCGCCGTGATGACCCTGTCGACCTGCGGCGGCAGCTGGATCCAGCCCTCGTCCTCCTGGCGCTCACTGCGACTGAGCGCGTAGATGTCGAACTTGTGCTGCTCGAGCCCGCGCACGAGCCGGTCGCACCAGAGCCTGGCGTCACCGCTCACATACGGATAGCCACCCTCCGTAAGCAGTCCTATGCGCACGAGTGCGCCCCCGATCTCCCGTGTGGAGAGCCGCCGTTGGCCCGGCGGCTCGCAGCGGGACGAACGTATGCGGACAAGGCGGTGGCGCGACGGACGGTTGTCCATCGCGCCACCAAAAGGGGTGAACGGTCGTAACTTTCCCGTGCGGATCGCGTTCGGTCGCGCTAAGAGATCATTTGGACACGGAACGTCAGGTCACGGCCGCTTCCCGGCGTTCCGCCCTGCGCCGGGCCGCGATCCGCGGATCGAGCGCCGGTACGGCTGCCAGGAGCTGCTTGGTGTACGGGTCCCGGGGGCTGTCGTACACCTCGTCGGCCGGCCCGGACTCCACGATCCGGCCGCGGCGCATCACTGCGACCCGGTCGCTGACCTGGCGTACGACGGCGAGGTCGTGCGCGACGAAGACCAGCGCGAGTCCGAGTTCCCGCTGCAACTCGCCGAGCAGGGCGATCACCTGAGCCTGGGTGGTGACGTCGAGCGCGGAGACAGGCTCGTCGCAGACGATCACGCGCGGGTCGGCCGCGAGCGCCCGCGCGATGCCCACGCGCTGGCGCTGGCCACCGCTGAACTCGTGCGGGTAGCGGTCGTAGTGCGCCCCTTCGAGCCCCACGCGCTCCAGGAGTTCCGTCACGCGCCCTCTGATCCGTGTCTCGTCGCGCTCGCCACGCGCGCGGAGCGGGTCGGCGATCGACTCTCCCACGCTGCGGCGGGGGTTGAGGGAGGAGACGGGGTCCTGGAAGACCATCTGCACGGCCGGGTTCACACCCACACGCGCGTGGGCCTCGTGACGGACCTCCCCCGCCGTCGGCTCCAGGAGCCCGACCAGCATCCGTCCCAGGGTCGTCTTGCCGCTGCCGCTCTCTCCGACGACACCGAGGGTCTCGCCCCGACGGACCGTCAGCGAGACGTCGTCGACGGCCGCGAAGGCCCTCTTGCCTCGCCCGAACTCACGCCGGAGTCCCTTCGCCTCCAGGACCACCCCGTCGGACGCCTGGGCGGGTGCCCTGGGCGTCCTGTGCGCGCCCACGCGCGGGACCGCGGCGAGCAGTGTGCGCGTGTACGCCTGCGCGGGCGCGCCGAGCACCGTGCCGACCGGCCCGTGCTCGACCGCCTTCCCGTGCCGCATGACGAGCACGTCGTCGACGCTCTCGGCGGCGACGCCCACGTCGTGCGTGACGAGCAGCAGGCCCATGCCGGTCTCCTGGCGCAGTGCGTGCAGCAGGTCGAGGATCTGGGCCTGCACGGTCACGTCGAGCGCGGTCGTCGGTTCGTCGGCGATCAGCAGGTCGGGCTCGCAGGCCAGCGCCATCGCGATGAGAGCACGCTGGCGCATGCCCCCGCTGAACTCGTGCGGACGGGACCGGGAGCGCCGTACCGCGTCCGGAATTCCAACCCGGTTCAGCACCTCCACCGCACGCGCGCGTGCCGCCCTTCGCGGCACACGCGTGTGCACGCGGTACACCTCGGCGATCTGGTCGCCGATCGCGTAGTACGGGTCCAGGGACGACAAGGGGTCCTGGAAGACCATCGCGGCCTTCGCGCCCCGCAGCCGGCGCAGTTCGTCGTCCGACGCCTGCTGTACGTCCACTCCGGCGACCTCGACCGAGCCTCGCACGCGCGCGCCCGTGCCGCGGTGCAGCCCGAGGAGGGCCGAGGCGACCGTGGACTTGCCGGAGCCGGACTCGCCGACCAGCGCGAGGGCGGCGCCCTGGTCGAGGCGGAAGGTGAGGCCGTCGACGGCGCGCAGGTCGCCGAACTCGACGGTGAGGTCCGTGACGTTCACGAGGCTCATGCGAGCACCACCCGTCGGTCGGCCACCGCGTACAGGACGTCCGCGAAGGCGTTGGCGAGCACCACGAAGAAGCCGATGACCAGGACCATGCCGACGACGACCGGGAGGTCGACGACATTGACGGCGTGGACGAGTTCCTGGCCGATGCCGGGGAGGCCGAAGAGGGTCTCGGTGAGGACCGCGCCACCGATCGCCGAGCCGACGTTGTTGGCGTTCAGGGCGATGACCGGCGCCAGCGCGCCCCTCAGGGCGTGCCGTCCGATCACGGACCGCTCTCCGACGCCGTACGCGCGGAAGGTCCTGATGTGATCCTCGGCGAGCGTCTCCAGCATCGCCGCACGGGTCAGCCGGGCGAACGCGGCGGCCTCGATGAGGGCGAGCGAGAGCCACGGCAGCAGCAGGTTCCACGCCCACTGCTCGGGGTCGTCGGTGAGGGCGACGTACTGCGGGAACGGCAGCAGTTGCAGCTGCCCGCAGACGACGATCATCAGGACGAGGCCGATCACGAAGACCGGCGTGGCCACGCCGGCGAGGGTGATGCCGGTCAGCAGCCGCTCGGTGAGCCGACCGCGCCGCCAGGCGGACAGGATGCCGGTGCCCACTCCCAGGAGCAGCCACAGCACCATCGCGCCGAACACGAGCGACAGGCTGACCGGGAGTTTGGCGAGGATCAGCTGGGTGACCTGCTGATCACTCTGGTACGACAGCCCGAGGCAGGGCGCCGAGCAGTGCTCCACGGAGGTGCCGGTCGAGTAGTCCTGGCCGACGACGAGGCCCTTCAGGAAGTGCCCGTAGCGCAGGTACAGCGGGTCGCTGAGATGCAGTTGCTCGGCGACCTGATGGACCTGGACGGGCGAACAGCGCGGACCGCAGGTGATCTGGGCGACGTTGCCGGGGGTGACGTAGAAGACGACGTAGACGATGACGGAGATCGCGAGCAGGGTGACGACGGCGCCGAGGGCGCGCCGCAGGAGGAAGCCGCTCATGCCTTGGCCTCCCTCTTGCGGCCCGTCCCGACGCTCAGCCGGGAGGCCGCGCGCGGGTCGAGGGCGGTGCGCACGCCGTCGCCGAGGACGGTGAGGGCGAGCACGGTCACGAACAGCGCGCCCGCGGGCAGCAGCAGGTACTGCGGGGCCGCCTGGTACCAGACGTCCGCGGCGGTGAGCATCTGGCCCCAGGAAGGCGTCGGCGGCTTCACACCGACGCCGAGGAACGACAGGGCGGCCTCGACGCTGATGTTGGCCGGCATGAGGATCGCGGCGTACGTGATGACCGGCGCGGCCAGCCCGGGCAGCAGTTCCCTGCGGGCGATGCGCCACGTGCCCCAGCCACTGAGCCGGGCGGCCGAGACGTAGTCGAGCCCCTTCAGGGCCAGCGTCTGGGCCCGCACGATCTTCGCGATGTTGCCCCAGGCGATGAACCCGATGACGAGGGTGACCAGAACCGTGCGCGGGAAGCTCGACGGGACGATCGCGAGCAGAGCCAACGACATGATCATCAACGGCATGGCGACGAAGATGTCGGTGATCCGGCTCAACAGTTGATCAACCCATCCACTGCCCAGCGCGGCGGCCACGCCCATGACCACACCCACGACGACCTGGATCACGGTCGCCGCCAGTGCGACGCCCAGCGAAACCCGGGCTCCGTAGGCCAGGCGCGCGAACAGATCGCGGCCTGTCTGCGGTTCGACGCCTAGCCAGTGGTCCCCGCCGATGCCCCCGAAGGACCCGATGGGCACGCCCCCGCGCGCGGAGTCGACGAGTGACGGGTGGTAGGTGGTGGGGTCCTGGCCCTCGATGGCGGTGAGGAGCGGCGCCGCGAGCGCCACCAGGACAAGCAGCACGACGACGCCGGCCGCGACCATGGCGGCGCGCTGCGCACGCAGCCGCCGCCAGAACTGACGGGCCCCCGAGGCCCCCGGGACGGCTGCCCCAGGGACCTCGGCGGCGACAAGTACCTCGCTCATCGGGTTACTTGACCGCGACCTGCGAGATGTCCAGAACACCGGTCCAGTCGCTGATGACGACGTTCTTGATGTCCTTGCCGTAGAGGCGCTTGTAGACCGGGTGGAACAGCGGCACGGTCAACGCCTGCTCGCCGATCTTCTTGTCCAGTGCACCCCACCTCTTGGCGGCAGCGTCAAGATCGGTCAACTTGTTGATCGCGTCAATCTCGTCATTGACCGACTTGTCATTGAGCAGGCCCGTGTTGAAGTTCGCGCCGTCCTTGACGATCTGACGGCCGTCGAAGATCGGCGCGAGGAAGGGACCGCCGGAGGGCCAGTCGGCACCCCAGTGGGCGAGGAAGAAGCCGGGCTCGGTCTTCACGCTGTGGATCGTGTCCGAGTAGTCGTTGTCCTCCAGGCCCTGGAGTTCGACGGTGATGCCGGCCTTCTTGAGTGCGTCCTGGATCGCGGTCGCGATCTCGGGGCTGGTCTCGAAGTCCTTGGCGTTGGAGTGGGTCAGCGTGACGGTGAGCCCGTTGGGGTAACCGGCCTCCTTCAACAGTTCCTTGGCCTTGGCCGCGTTGCCGGTCGCTCCGGCCGGGAAGAGGTCGTAGGGCTCGTAGCCGAAGGACTTCTGGTTCGGCAGGAAGGTGGTGGCGGACTCGGCGAGCGCGCTTCCACCGGCCGCGTTGACCACGGACGAGCGGTCGATGGCGTACGAGATCGCCTGCCGCACCTTGACGTTGTCGAACGGCTTGACCGTCGGGTTGAACGCTATGTAGTTCGTGTAGCCGAAGTGCCCGGTGCCGACGCGGGCGGCGAGCTCCTTGTCGCCGGTCACCTTGGCGAGCTCGGCCGGGCCGAGGTTGGTGTCCGTGGTGACCGCGGCCGCGTCCGCCCCCTGGGACGCCGACAGCCGCTGGTTGATCACCGACGAATCGAGCCCGGACTTGACGTCGATCCTGTCCGGGTACGCCTTGCGCTCGGCGTCCGTGGAGGCGGACCAGTACGTGTTGCGCTCCAGGACGATGGTCTCGCCGTCGTTCTCGTTGGTGACGACCTTGTACGGGCCGGACGAGACCGGGTGCTCCTCGTACTTCGTACCGGTGTCCTTGGCCTTCGGGACGGGCGTGAACTGCGTCTGCGTGGCCAGGTACGGGAACTCGCCCTCGGGCTTGTTCAGATGGAAGACGATCGTGCGGTCGTCGGGCGTCTCAATGGCGGAGAGACCCTTCTTGTCCTTGTACGGCCCCTGGTAGTCGGCGGCGCCAACCAGCCAGTCCCGCAGGTAGGGGGCGCCGCCGGACAGCTCGGGCGCGAAGGAGCGCTCGATGCCGTACTTGATGTCGGCCGAGGTGATCGCGGTGCCGTCCTCGTACTTGAGACCCTTCTTCAGGGTGTACGTCCACACGGTCGCGTCCTTGTTGGGACGTCCGGTGTCGGTGGCGAGGTCGGGGACGACCTTGGCGCCGGCGGCCCCGTTCTCGCGGTTGCGGGTGGTGAGGGTGCGGAAGACGAGGGAGGGCACGTTGCCGCCGCCGGAGGTGTACAGACGGGCGGGGTCGAAGTCCTGCTGCGGGTTGGAGTTCAGGACCGTGAGGGTGCCGCCCTTGTGGGGCGTGGAGTCGCCACCGGAGCTCTTGGCATCGTTGTCCTCAGGGCCGCAGGCGGCGGCGCCCGCTGCCAGAACCAGGCTTACGGATACCGCGGCCACACGGCGCGCTGTGAGGGACGGTTGACGCATCGGAGACGACCTCTCGAAATGACAAGTCTCGAATGGCGAGACGGGTTGACGAAGAGTGAGACGACAGCGGACGGACGTCTGCCCCGGCGTCGGGTCGTCGAAAGGCCGTGACCTCAGGTCACGGAGAAATGACCACAAGTCACGGAGAAATGCGGGATTCGCGACGCGCGCGCCTCAGGGCGAGCGTCAGCGACAGAGAATGTCGGACACGCAGAGCGTGGTCACGCCGATGAGCGCCAGCTCTATGGCGGCGCTGCTCTCGACGGCATGACTAGACCACATGCGCAGCAATATGTATGACCGGATCAACCCATGTCAATGCGACTTGTGCGCCAACCGTCAACTCCCGGGATACGGCCAGGGGTTGGCCCGGCAGTGGATCCCGTCGTGGTCGAGGAACTTGGTCTGCTGCTGCATCACCGGCGCGAGCTCGCCGTTCTTGTCGCACGTCACGTGGGAGTAGCCGAGACGGTGACCGACTTCATGGTTGATCAACATCTGACGGTACGCATGGATCTGATCACCGTAGGTGGATGATCCCTGCGCCCATCGATATGCATTGATCATCACACGTTCGGTGGCGGCCGAGTCACAGGAGACGTTGTCCTCCGTGGTGTCGAGGCCCGACTTGGCACACCAGTCGGCCGTGGTGCCGGGGCTGGCGAGCGTGATCACGAAGTCGGGTTTGCCGGAGTGGACGCGCTCGAAGGTGCGGGCGCCGTTGTGCGCCCAGCTGCGGTCGTCGTTGAGCGTCTTCTGCACGGCCTCGGCGAAGAGTTCGCCGTCGAGCCCGAGCCCCTGCTCCACGTCCACGCGGTACGTGTACTTCTGCCCCTTGCCCGGCGCCTTGTCGACGCCCTGGATCGCGTCGAACTTCCCCGAGCCGTCGAGCTTGGCGCTGAGCGGGTACTTGGTGTCCATCGCCTGCGCGTACGTCAGCGTCGCCACGCTCGGCGAGGAAGACGGCGTCGGCTCCCCGTCCGTGGCGGAGTCCCGGGCGTCCCGCGCCTGGTCGGTCGCGGACCGGGTGCCCGGGGTGGTGTCACGACTGTCGGTGACCTGCCCGGCCACGACGACGGCGAGCACGGTGACGACGGCGGCGGCCGCGATACCGGTGAACGCCCAGCTCTTGCCGCCCTTGGCCGCGGGCGGAGGGCCGGCGGGCGGCGCGTCGTCCGAGTCGGGACGTGTGTCCGCGCCGGTGCCCTCGGGCCAGTCGGTGACCGAGCCGTACGGACCGGAGGGGTGCGCGGCGGCGGGTGCTCCGGCCCCTCGCATGGAACCGGGCCGCGAAACGGGCCCACGAGGCCCACGGGTGCCGTGAGGATCGCCGGGCGCGAAGATGTCGGCCTCGTCGTCGAAGGCGTCGAGGTAGTCCTGCCGGGGCGCCGAACGCGACGCCGACGGCGCCTGCCGCTGCCGCTGCCGCGGAAGAGCGACGCCCGGCCCGGCGGCGTACCCGCCGGGCCCCTGATCGCTCGACTCCCCCGAGCCGCCCCCGGATTCACGCGGCTCCGGGTGCCCACCACGGACCCGAGGGACCCCATGCGCGGGGGTGCCGTCGGGAAGCCGAGGAAACCCGTGCGCGGGCGTCCCGTCCGGCAACCGCCGGAAACCCTGGCCGGACTGACCGTCCGACACCCGCGAAACCCCACCCGCCACAGAGCCGTCGGGAAGCCGGGGGAAACCGTGCGCAGGCGTGCCATCCGGCAGCCGCGAAACCCCACCCGCCACAGAGCCGTCGGGAAGCCGGGGGAAACCGTGCGCAGGCGTGCCATCCGGCAGGCGCGGCACCCCACGCGCAGGCGTGCCGTCAGGCAGGCGCGGCACCCCACGCGCAGGCATCCCGCCCGGCAGCCGAGGACCCCCACCCGCCGGATCACCATCCGCAAGCCGAGGAACCCCACGCCCAGGCGTCCCCTCCGGCAACCGCCGGAAACCCTGGCCGGACTGACCGTCCGACACCCGCGGAACCCCACGCGACGGACCACCGTCCGGAAGTCTCGGACCGCCCTGTGCAGGCGCCCGGTGCCCGGCAGCCCCGGCCCCGGGGCCAGACGCCCCGTACTCCGACCCCCGGCCCCCCGGCACCCCCTGCCGGGCAGCCCGCGGTGCCGGAGCGGGAGACGCCTGTGGCCGTCCCCGGCCCGGCGCCTCCGTGCCGGGGCCCTCGGCGCCCGACTGGCCCGAACCGCCCTTGCCCGAACTGCCCTTGTCGGGCCCCTTCTTGGGAGCGGACCCGCGTCGACTGTGGCGTCCCACGCCCCGCCTCAGCTCCCCACGGTCGTGGCGTCGGCGCCGTCGCCTGAGGCCGCCTCGGTGTCGCCCACGTCACCCGGGGCGCCCTTGTCCGTCTCGTCAGCCTCGCCAGCCTTGTCCGCCTTATCCGCCTTGTCCGCCGCGAACTCACGGAACGCCCCCGCCACCGTCTCCGGGTACTCCATCATCGCCACATGCCCCGCCTCCGGCAGGGTGAGCAGTCGGGAGTCACGGAAGGCGCGGGCCGCCTTCTGGGCCATGCGGAAGCCTACGAGCTGGTCGCGGCCGCCGTAGACGAGCAGGGTCGGGGCGAGGACGCGCTCGGCCTGGCGCCACAGCGCGTGCTGACCGCCCAGCGTGTACGCGTTCACCAGTCCGCGCGCTGAACGCGTCATCGCGTCCCAGAAGTACGGCAGTTGAAGCCGCCGCTCCATCTCCTCGACTGCGTCCTGGAAGCCGTCCGGAGTGACCCGCCCGGGGTCGCCGTAGCAGAGCGCCAGGACCCCGCGGACGCGCTGCTCGGCCGTCCAGCCCTTGCTGTACCGGGTGAACAGGCCGACCACGCCGGGCAGCGCCAGCAGGACCGTGGGCACGGCCGTGCGCTGGACGCGGATCTCCGGGAGGGCCGGCGAGACCAGGGTGAGGGTGCGAACCAGGTCGGGCCGCACCGCGGCGACGCGCGTGGACACCGCTCCACCGAGGGAGTTCCCGAAGAGATGCACGGGCCCACGGCCGGACGCGTCGAGAAAACGGATCACCGCGCGCGCGTGCCCGGTGATCGAGTAGTTGCCGTCGTCCGGCGGCGGGGAGTCCCCGAAGCCGGGCAGGTCGACGGCCTCACCATCGACCTCCCCCTCCAACTGCTCCATCAGGGCCGACCAGTTCTGCGAGGAACCGCCGAGGCCGTGGACGAACAACGCGGGCGGCAGCCCCTCACGCGCGGGTGGCCTCGAACGCACCGTCAGAGTGATCCCCGGCAGCCCCACCGACCTGAGCCGCTCGCCCTCACCGACCCTGACGGGCGACACCTTCGGAAGCACGTTGGCGGGCGGCACGAAGGGCAGCTCGGTCGAAGACATGCGGCAATGTTACGAGACGATCACGCAGTGGTTCGTGTGTTCGCCGTCACAGGGCACACGTACGAGGCGCATATTACGCGTATTGCGCCAATTGCGAGGCGCCTCCACCGCATGGCGTCCAGATCGCGTGTCTCCTAGGCTCGTACGCAGGGCACCCGCATGTGGCCCCCTGTGCGCATCAGGGACGTTCTAGGAAGGGAGCCCCGCCATGGCCTACGACTCCACCGACCCCGAGGCCTTCGAGAAAGAGGACGACGCCGTCGAGCTCGACGTCGAGGCCCCCGAGGTCGACGCGGCCGAGCAGCACACCGACATCGCGCCGAACGGCGACGACCCGCTGACCGGCGTGGACCCTGACCGGGCCAACGAGGCCGACCTCATCGAACAGGCCAGGGTCGTCTCGATCGACGAGGACGACTATCGGTGACATCTGCGCGGCACCGATCGGCCGACAACGCACTCATCAGGGCATTCCTGAGCAGGAACGGGACGGTCGGTGCCCGTCAGATCACCGTTTGAAACCTTTGCGCCGGTTTCGTCACCGTCCGGTCCGTGAAATTCTGCGCTCGCACCGCGCACAGCACGGTTACCGAAAAGTACGATGGCGGCGCGGCGCACACCGCATGTGGACGACATTGGGAGGCGGCGTGACAGCCATCGAGCAGACAGAGGCGGCGCGCCCGCGAGGGACGCGCCTGCCGCGCCGTGCCCGACGGAACCAGCTGCTGGGCGCCGCGCAGGAAGTCTTCGTGGCACAGGGCTACCACGCGGCCGCGATGGACGACATCGCCGAGCGGGCCGGCGTCAGCAAGCCGGTGCTCTACCAGCACTTCCCGGGCAAGCTCGATCTCTATCTCGCACTGCTCGACCAGCACTGCGAGTCCCTGATCCAGGCCGTACGCGCCGCCCTCGCGTCGACGACCGACAACAAGCAGCGTGTCCGCGCGACCATGGACGCCTATTTCGCGTACGTCGAGGACGACGGCGGCGCCTTCCGGCTGGTCTTCGAGTCGGACCTGACGAACGAGCCCGCCGTGCGCGAGCGCGTCGACAAGGTCACCAACGAGTGCGCCGAGGCGATCTGTGACGTCATCGCGGAGGACACCGGGCTCTCGCGCGCGGAGTCGATGCTGCTCGCCTCGGGCCTCGGCGGGCTCGCCCAGGTGGTGGCCAGGTCCTGGCTGCACAGCGACCGCAGCGTCCCGCGCGACCAGGCGGTCCAGCTGCTGACGTCACTGGCGTGGCGGGGCATCGCCGGGTTCCCGCTGCACGGCATCGAGCACCACTGACAGCACCACCGACAGCACCACGGACGCCACCCCTACGACGGCCACTCGACCCGCACGCCCGCGTGCGGGTCGTTTGTTCCCGTCCGCTGTTCGCTGTTGGCGTTCTTGCCCGGAGCGTGTACGTCCCCTCACCGGGCTAATGTGTGCTGAGTACTGCGCGGCAGGTCGCGCACTTCACCGACCGTCGGAGGGACATACCGTGGAGGTCAAGATCGGCGTGCAGCACGCGCCCCGCGAGATCGTTCTGGAGAGCGGTCAGAGCCCCGAGGATGTCGAGCGGGCGGTGGCGGAGGCGCTGGCCGGCAAGACCCAGCTGCTGAGCCTGGTGGACGAGCACGGCCGCAAGATCCTCGTGCCGGCCGACCGTCTCGCGTACGTCGAGCTCGGTGAGGCGGCTCCGCGCAAGGTGGGCTTCGGCGCGCTCTAGGCAGACCGACGGAGAAGGGCCCGGCGACCGGAAGTCGCCGGGCCCTTCTCCGTGCCGTCGGCAGGATTTTCTCGTCCACGTATGGAGCACGGGTCGCATCCGGAGGATGATTGCATTCCGCAGGTCACGGGTATGACGGGCTACGACCGTGATGCGCAGTGTGGCCGTGTGGGAGGGACCCCATGATGTTGATCGAAGCGCTCGGCTCCGCGCTGCTCGGTCTGGTGCTGGCGGGGGTGGCGGTACACCGCCTCTCACACCGCCTGCCCGCCCGCTCCCTCGTGCTCGCGACAGGCACCGCGGGAGCCCTCTTCGGCGCCTTCGTGACCCACACCGCACTGGACCCGGGCAACATCCTCCTGATCCTGCTGGGCGCGGCGGTGGTCTCGGTGGCGTCGCTGTCCCTGCTCCTCCGCCCGTCAGGGAGACTCCGCCACTCGGCAACCGCCTAGGGGACACCCACCAGAGGCGCGGGGAACTGTGCGACCAGCCACGACGAACCCGCAGCCGCCGGCGAAAGCACAGCCCCCCGAGCGGTCAGGCGCTACGCAGCCAACCCCAGCGCGGCCATCCGCTTCGTGTGCGCCTCGGTGATCCGAGAGAACATCCGCCCCACCTCGGCGAGATCGAACCCGTCGGCCACCCCACCCACCAACATGGTGGACAACGCGTCCCGGTCGGCGACGACCCGCTGCGACTGCGACAACGCCTCCCCCATCAACCGCCGCGCCCACAGGGCCAGTCGCCCACCCACGCGCGGATCCGCGTCGATCGCCGCCCGCACCTTCTCCACGGCGAACCCCGCGTGCCCGGTGTCGTCGAGCACGGCCAGCACCAGCTCGCGCGTGTCCGAGTCGAGCCGCGCCGCGACCTCGCGGTAGAAGTCACTGGCGATCGAGTCGCCGACGTACGCCTTGACGAGCCCCTCCAACCAGTCCGACGGGGCCGTCTGCCGGTGGAACCCGTCCAGTGCCGCGACGAACGGCTCCATCGCGAGCGTCGGCTCCTCGCCGATCCCGGCCAGCCGGTCGCGCAGCTTCTCGTAGTGGTGGAACTCGGCCGACGCCATCTTCGCCAGCTCCGCCTTGTCGGCCAGCGTCGGCGCCAGCTTGGCGTCCTCCGCGAGCCGTTCGAACGCCGCGAGCTCGCCGTAGGCGAGGGCACCGAGGAGATCGACGACCGCGGCCCGGTACTGGGGTTCCGCGGAGGCCCGGGCCCAGTCCTGGGCTGCCACTCCGGTGGGCTCGGCGGGTGCGTCAGAGGTGTTGTCAGGCGTCGTCATGAAGCGCACAATAGTCCGCTCGCCGAGCCGCGGAAGTCCCTGGTCAATCAGTGTGATGACGGCTACGTGACCAAATCGGCCATCGCATGTGCGAGTTTCCGGGGTATGGTGGTAATGCGCCTGGCGACTATTCGACGGGCCGCACGTATGAGGATGCCCGGTCGGTGGCCCGATCGGCTCCGACCCGACAAGCCCTCCTCGCCCGTACGGCACAGTGCGTACGGAGTTCGGAGGGGGACCCTCAGCGGTACGAGCGCTAGAGCGTCGGCAGTGGTCCCGTGCCATTACGGCTTGCCGTAAGGCAGCCGACGTCCCCAGCACGGTTGAAGACGACCCCCGCGCTCGCCTCGCACCGCGCACACAGAAGAGGCAGCACCCTGACTACGACTTTCCGAGACCTCGGAATCCTTCCCGAGACGGCCGAAGCCCTTGAGGCCGTCGGCATCGTCACCCCCTTCCCCATCCAGGAGATGACACTCCCGGTCGCCCTCTCCGGCACCGATGTCATCGGCCAGGCCAAGACCGGCACCGGCAAGACGCTGGGCTTCGGTCTCCCGCTCCTGGAGCGCGTGACCGTTCCCGCCGACGTCGAGGCCGGGCGCGCCAAGCCCGAAGCCCTGACCGACGCCCCGCAGGCGCTCGTCGTCGTCCCCACGCGCGAGCTGTGCACCCAGGTCACCAACGACCTGCTGACCGCGGGCAAGGTCCGCAACGTACGCGTTCTCGCCATCTACGGCGGCCGCGCCTACGAACCCCAGGTCGAGGCCCTCAAGAAGGGTATCGACGTCGTCGTCGGCACCCCGGGCCGGCTCCTGGACCTCGCGGGCCAGAAGAAGCTCAACCTGGGCCACATCAAGGCGCTCGTCCTCGACGAGGCCGACGAGATGCTCGACCTGGGCTTCCTGCCCGACGTCGAGAAGATCATCAACATGCTGCCGGCCCGCCGCCAGACGATGCTGTTCTCGGCGACCATGCCGGGCGCGGTCATCGGTCTCGCGCGCCGCTACATGTCGCAGCCCACACACATCAACGCCACCTCGCCCGACGACGCGGGCAGGACGGTCGCGAACACCAAGCAGCATGTGTACCGCGCGCACAACATGGACAAGCCCGAGATGGTCGCGCGCATACTGCAGGCCGACGGCCGGGGACTGGTGATGGTCTTCTGCCGCACCAAGCGCACCGCGGCCGACCTGGCCGACCAGCTCCAGCAGCGCGGCTTCGCCGCCGGCGCGGTCCACGGCGACCTGGGCCAGGGCGCCCGTGAGCAGGCGCTGCGCGCCTTCCGCAACGGCAAGGTGGACGTCCTCGTCTGCACCGACGTCGCTGCCCGTGGTATCGACGTCGAGGGCGTCACGCACGTCGTCAACTACCAGTCTCCCGAAGAGGAGAAGACGTACCTGCACCGCATCGGCCGTACCGGTCGCGCGGGTGCCAAGGGCATCGCGATCACCCTCGTCGACTGGGACGACATCCCGCGCTGGCAGCTGATCAACAAGGCGCTTGAGCTCAACTTCAACGATCCGCCGGAGACGTACTCCACCTCCCCGCACTTCTACGAGGAGTTGAGCATCCCCGCGGGCACCAAGGGGGTCCTGCCGCGGGCCGAGCGCACGCGCGCGGGGCTCGCCGCGGAGGAGCTGGAGGACCTGGGCGAGCCGGGCGGACGCGGTGCACGCGGCCGCGGTGACCGTGACCGGGACCGGGGTCGCGGGCGTGGTGGCCGGGACGAGTCCCGCTCCGCCGACCGCGAGCGCGGCGACCGTACGCCGCGCCGTCGCCGTCGTACCCGCAACGGCACCCCGCTGGACGCAGCGGCGGCCGCCGAGGCGGTCGCACCTTCGGAGACCGCCTCGGCGGAAACCGTCGCTGTCGAGGACGCCCCCGTGTCGCGCACCCCGCGCCGCCGTCGCCGCAGCCGTGGCGGAGCAGCCGACGCGGCACCGGCCACGGCTTCGGTGCCGGCCGCTTCCGAGGCCGCGGAGACCGCCGTTACGACGGCGGAGGGCCCGTCGCTCGACGCCGAGCCGTCCGAGACCGCGGAGACTCCGGCCAAGCCGCGCCGCCGCCGGACCCGCAAGTCCGCGGAGACGCCGGCCGCGGTGGAGTCGGTCGTCGAGACCGTGCCGGTCACCGAGACCGCTCCAGCTGAGGAGGCTCCGGCCACGAAGCCGCGCCGTACCCGCAAGGCGGCCGCCGCGGCTCCGGCCGCAGAGGTCGCCGTGGACACGGCCGAGGCCACCGAGGCCAAGCCGCGCCGCCGCACCCGCAAGGCCGCCGAGCCCGCCGCAACCGCCGAGATCCCGGTCCAGACGGTCCAGGAGCCGCAGGCCGCGGAGGTCGCTGAGACCAAGCCGCGCCGCACGCGGAAGACCGCGGCTGCGGCCGAGACGGCCGTGGACACCGCGGAGGGCACGGCCACCAAGCCGCGCCGCACCCGCAAGACCACAACCGCCCCGACGGAGACCGCCGCCGACACGGCGGAGGTCGCCGAGACCAAGCCCCGGCGCACCCGCAAGGCCGCCGCTGCGGCTACGACCACCGCCGAGACCGCGGTGGACACGGCCGAGGCCGCCGAGGCCAAGCCGCGCCGCACCCGCAAGGCGGCCGCCGCGGCTCCCGCGGCAGAGGCTGCCGTGGACACGGCCGAGGCCACGGAGGCCAAGCCGCGCCGCCGCACCCGCAAGGCCGCCGAGCCCGCCGCAACCGCCGAGATCCCGGCCCAGACGGTCCAGGAGCCGCAGGCCGCGGCCGAGGTGGTCAAGCCCCGGCGTGCCCGCAAGACGGCAGCGAGCACGGCGAAGGCCGCTGACACGGCCGCCGAGACGGCCGTGGACACCGCGGAGGGCACGGCCACCAAGCCGCGCCGCACCCGCAAGACCACGACCGCCCCGGCAGAGACGGCCGCCGACACGGCGGAGGTCGCCGAGACCAAGCCCCGGCGCACCCGCAAGACCGCGGCTCCCGCTGCCGAGGCCGCCGAGACAACCGAGGTCAAGCCCCGTCGTCGTACCACCCGCAAGGCCGCCGAGCCCGCGGTGATCGCCGACATCCCGGCCCAGGCCGACCAGGAGCCCAAGGCTGCTGCCCCGCGCCGCCGGACCCGCAAGACGGCCGCCGCGGAGGCCACGGAGAGCTGATCCCACATCTGACGGCCCGGCCCACCTCAACAGGGGCCGGGCCGTCGGTGTTTCCGGCACCGCATCGCAGCGCACGCCGACTGCCCCGCCCAGGGGCGCCGGGAACCGCGCACCAAGCCACAACGCACCCGCAGCCGCAGCCGCTCCACAACGCCCCGCCCCACCCCCTTCCGCGCCGGCCCGTCCCACCGCAGATACCCTCACCCCGTGAGCACCCGAGCCGTCTTCACCCCGCCCCCCGGCGCCCGCGCCTACCCTCTCCGCACCACTCGCGGTGACTTCGCGGCGGTGGACTCGGCCGTAGCCCCCGGTGTCGCCGAGAAGGGCACCGCCCTGCTGCTGCCCGGCTTCACCGGCAGCAAGGAGGACTTCACCCTGCTGCACGAGCCGCTGTCGGCGCGCGGATACCGGGTCGTCGCCCTGGACGGGCGGGGACAGTTCGAGTCGGACGGACCGGAGACCGACGAATCCGCCTACGAACGAACCGAGTTGGCGCGGGACGTGCTCGCCCAGGCCGCCGCCCTCGACGCACCCGTACACCTCGTCGGGCACTCCCTGGGCGGCCAGATCGCGCGCGCGGCCGTACTGCTCGACCACTCCCCCTTTCTGTCCTTCACGCTCGTCTCCTCGGGCCCCGCACAGATCTCCGACTCCCAGCAGCAGCGCGTGAAACTGCTGCGGGACGCGCTCGGAGTGATGACGATGGCCGAGGTGTGGGACGCGATCCTGGCCATGGGCCCGCCGGAGGAAGTCGGCGGCCCCGCCAAGGGCATCGGGGACATCGAGCAGCTGCGCCGCCGCTGGCTCGGCAACAAGCCCGCCCAACTCCTCGCGACGGGGCGCCAGTTGTGCACGGAGCCGGACCGGGTCGCCGAACTGGCCACCGTCCCGCTGCCGTTCCACGTCCTGTCCGGCTCCCAGGACGACACCTGGCCGGTGAGCCTCCTCGACGACATGGCCCTACGGCTGCGCGCCCGCCGTACGGTGATCCCGGGAGCGGACCACTCCCCCAACGCCGACCGGCCCGAGCCCACGGCCCACGCCCTGGCCGACTTCTGGGACAGCACCGCCGATAGCACCACCGACAGCAACTCCGACAGCAACGGCCGTCCACTCTAGGGGAGTTCGGCCACCCCGACGAAGAAGTTCCCGCGCAACCGGATGTCCGCGGACCAGCGCAGCGCGGCGAGGCCGTGTCTCCCGTATGACGCGTCGAGTTCGATGCCCAAGCCGGCCCGTCCCGGCTCGCGAGCATTCGCGTCCACTGGCCCGTTCCGGGGGGTTCCGCAGGCCGGTTCCAGGGTGTCCCCGACGATCAAGAGGCCGTCCATGACGGTCAGCGGTTCCCGCAGGTCCTCGCGCTCGGGGCAGACCCCGTCGTACTCGCCCGCACGGGCCCGGCGGTGCCTGATCCGACCCGTCACCGGCCCGTCGTCGGCCGTCGCACGTCAGTACTGTCCCTGCAGGTGCTCCCAGAACCCGTCCCGCAGCGCCCGCCGCAGATCCGCCTGCCCCCGCAGCGAGTACTGGAGAAGCCCCTCCGCCTCCACCAGCAGGTCCTGGTCCACCGAGCCCGGCAGATACGGATGCCCGGGCAGCAGCTCCTGCAGCGCCGCCCGGCCCCGCTCCGCCAGCCACTTCGCGGCGATCTGCGCGCCCACGAAACGTACGTCCTCGCGGGTGGGCCGGGCCGCCGAGGGCTCGTAGGCCTGGGCGGCGCGGCGGGAGACGTACGGCTTGAAGAAGTCGAGGTCGAGGGTGCGCTGGCTGTCGACCTCCCACAGCAGGGGTTCCGCCTGGTTACGTCCCTCCGGCGCCTCGATGCCCCAGAGGTGGACGCGGGCGCCGTACCCCTGGGCCGCCTCGACCGCCGAGACCAGGTCCTCGTCGCCGCCGAGAAGGGCCGCGTCGCTGATGGCGCGGTGGCGTGCCAGGGACTCCAGATCGGTGCGGATCAGCGAATCGACGCCCTTCTGCTGGTTGTTGGCGTTGAGGTTGCCCAACCGGACCTTCACGTCCGGGAGTTCGGCGATGGACTGCTGCTCCGCGGTGTGGATACGGCGTCTCGCGCCGTCGTACCAGTAGACGCGCAGGAGTCTGCTGTCCGCGAAGATGGTGCGGGCCCGGTCGATGAGAGCCTCGATCAGGCCCTCGGCGTCGAGGTCGAAGGCGCGACGATCCTCGGTGCCGGCGACGAGACGTCCCGCGGCCGCGTAGAGGTATCCCGCGTCGACGAAGATCGCATGCGTCGAGGGTGTCTTCGCCACCTCGGCGAGCATGCGCTGGAGCAGCTCGTTCGTGCGGTCGATGCGGGCGCTCAGAGGCGCGAGGTCGTCGTTCATTGCCTCCATTGTCCCGGCGGTCACGCTGCGAACACAACCGGTCCCAATGAGTCTCCGAAGACTCACTTACCTGTCAGTAGTTAGCCGTTCGAAAAATTTCTTTAGCGTAGGGAATGTTTGTAACACGCAACCCGTTGACTACCTACGTACGCAGCAATTCTCCGCAGGAGGATGACCAGACGAAGGGAGAAGCCTGTGCGCTTCGAAATCATGCGACTCGACGACGTCGACGGTACGCCCGTGGACAGCACCGTCGTGGACGCCGCCTCCGTCAACCGGATCGTTCAGCAGGCCGCCGCCATAGGGCAGCGGCTGTGGATCCGTCCGGCCGACACCACGGCCTCGTAACAGACGACTCAGACGCGGATCACCGTAGAAGCTTCAGGGCCCCGGTCACCGACCGGGGCCCTTTCAGCTTGCCCGGACCACCTGGGTCACCCCGTTGATGATCTGCTGCACGGCGATCGCGGAGAGCATCATGCCCGCGAGCCGCGTCACCAGCACGACACCACCGTCCTTGATGACCCGGATGATCAGCAACGAGTACCGCATCACGAACCACAGCACGACATGGATGGCGAGGATCGCGCACCAGACCGACACCTGCATGGCCACGCCGTCGGCCTTCTGCACGGCGAGGATGACCGACACGATGGCCCCGGGGCCGGCCAGCAGAGGCATGCCCAGCGGCACCAGAGCCACATTCACGTCTTTCGTCTGCTTCGGCTCGTCCGTCTTGCCGGTCAGCAGGTCCAGCGCGATCAGCAGGAGCAGCAGCCCGCCCGCGATCATCAGCGCGGGCACGGAGACATGCAGGTAGTCCAGGATCTGGTGGCCCAGGAGCCCGAACACGGTGATGACGCCGCCCGCCACGCAGACGGCCTGGAAGGCCATCCGCTTCTGCACCTTGCCGGGCCGGCCGGCGGTGAGGGCGAGGAAGATCGGGGTGATCCCGGGGGGATCCATGATGACGAACAGGGTGAGGAAGAGGGAGCCGAAAACGGCGACGTCGAACATGACGGAACTGGCCTTACAGGGAGAAGAGAAGAAGACGGACCGGGGCGGTTCAGGCCCCGCCGGTCCCCGGCACCGGGAACGCGCCCGTCGCCCTGCGCGTGATCTCGCCGTACACCTCGGGATCCGTCGTGTACTCGCCGAGCGCGACCGTCTTGCGACTGCCGTGGTAGTCGCTGGACCCGGTGGTCAGCAGCCCCAGTTCCCCTGCCAGCCCGCGCAGTCGTTCCCGTGTGTCGGCGTCGTGGTCCATGTGGTCGACCTCGATGCCGTCGAGCCCGGCGGCGGCCATCTCGGCGATCGCGGACTCCGGGACCGTGTGGCCGCGCTTGCTGGCGCCCGGGTGCGCGAACACGGTGACCCCGCCGGCCGCCTTGACCAGCCGGATCGCCTCGAAGGGATCGGTCTCGTGCTTCTCCACGTGGGCCCGTCCCCCGTCGGCCAGCCAGTCGAGCGTGAAGGCGTCGTTCACGGTCGGCACGACGCCGAGCTCGACGAGCGCGGTGGCGACGTGCGGCCGCCCGACGGAACCGTCCCCGGCGATCCGCATCACCTGCTCCCAGGTGACCGGCACGCCCAGCCCCTGGAGCTTGGCGACCATCGCGCGCGCCCGGGGCACCCGGTCGTCCCGCACCAGCTCCCGCTCGGCGAGCAGCTCGGGCTCCTCCGGGTCGAAGAGGTAGGCCAGCATGTGCATGGACACCCCGTCGATCCGACAGGATAGCTCGGCCCCGGTGACGAGGGTCAGCCCCGCGGGCAGCGCGGCCAGTGCCTCGCCGTACCCACGGGTCGTGTCGTGATCGGTGAGCGCGACGACGTCCAGCCCGGCAGCAGCGGCATTGCGCACCAGCTCGGCAGGCGTGTCGGTCCCGTCGGAAGCCGTGGAGTGACAGTGCAGATCAATACGCACGACGAAGAACTCCACGGGGCCGAGTACAGAAAAGGACACCCAAGAGTAACCCCCAAGGGGTGCGGGGCCGTGCTCGATCTGCGGCTACCGCCGCGCGGGCGCGACCAGCCACAACAAGCCCGCAGCCGCCGGGTGACAGAAGCCCCCACCCCGATAGGCGCTACGGCTTCAGCAAGCGCGGCGACAACGCCCCGCAGGGAACCAGCTCCACCTCGGCCCCCGCATCCCGCAGATCCGTCAGCACCAGCTCGTCGTACATCAGCAGCCCGGACTGCTCGGGCCACACCACGGCCCACAACCACAGCCCCAGCGCCTCCCCCGCGAACACCGCCCGATCGTCCGGCGCCCCGGAGACATGCCACAACGGCGTAGGCCGCCCCGCCGCCAGCACCTTCGCCTGCGGCGGCTTCTCCACGCTCATGTACGGCCCCGGATCCGGCCCGTCGATGCCCGCGTACCGCGCCCCGAGCCCGACCCCGAGCTCCTCGGCCACGAGGATCAGCTCGCCGACACCCCCGAGCGGACCGGGTCCCGTGCAGGCCACCGCCGTAGCGCGACCGCCGCTGCGGTCGTCACCCGCGCAGACCACGCCCGTGAACAGCCAGCCGACCGGCAGCGGCCACGGCATCCACACGGGCACCTGCGTGCGATGCACCACGACATCGAGGGCCTCGACGCTGGGCGGGATCACGGGCTGCAGCGGATGCACGGTCCCGTGCACATCGCACTGCCAGGAATCGGCGAAGAGTCCGGGAGCCCTGACCCGGCCACCACACTTCGGGCAACTGGGTTCGCCCCTCATAGGGCCCCACGGTCCTACCCTCGCTCCGCCACGTCAAGGACGATCACCCGTCCGGGCGGAACCACTCCCCACAAGGAACTAGATGTAGCTTGCATTAGTTAGCTGATCTAACTTACTGTGTGCATATACCAACTATCTCCGATGGAGGAACGACCATGGACCCCTTCGATGCGGGAGCCGGCGGCATCCTGCGCCAGCCGAAGGCCGTGTGGGCAACGGCGGGTGCGTCCGTCGTCGCCTTCATGGGCATCGGACTCGTGGACCCGATCCTGCCGTCGATCGCCGAGGGTCTGGACGCGACGGCGAGCCAGGTCTCCCTCCTGTTCACCTCGTACTTCCTGATCACCGCGATCGCGATGCTGGTCACCGGCTTCGTCTCCAGCCGCATCGGCGGCAAGAAGACGCTGCTGCTCGGCCTCGCCCTCGTCGTGGTCTTCGCGGGGCTCGCGGGCACCTCGGGCTCGGTCGGGGAACTCGTCGGCTTCCGGGCCGGCTGGGGCCTCGGCAACGCCCTGTTCGTGTCCACCGCCCTCGCCGTCATCGTCGGCGCGGCGGCGGGCGGCAGCGCGGCGGCGATCCTGCTGTACGAGTCCGCCCTCGGTCTCGGCATGGCGTGCGGCCCGCTCCTGGGCGCGCTGCTCGGCGACGCCAGCTGGCGCTACCCGTTCCTCGGTACGGCCTTCCTGATGGCCGTCGGCTTCCTGTGCATCACGGTGTTCCTGAAGGAGCAACCGAGGCCGGTCCGGAAGACGTCCCTGCTGGACCCGATCAAGGCGCTCGGTCACGGCGGCCTGGCCTCGGCGGCGGCCTCGTCCTTCTTCTACAACTACACGTTCTTCACCGTGCTGGCCTTCACCCCGTTCGTGCTGGACATGACGCCGTACGAGTCGGGCGCCGTGTTCTTCGCCTGGGGCGTCCTGCTCGCCGTCTTCTCGGTGTTCGCGGCGCCACGCCTGCAGGAGCGGTTCGGTTCGCTGAAGGTGCTCGGCGGCTCGCTGGTGCTGCTCGCGGCCGACGTGCTCGTCCTCGGCTACGGCGGCCACACCGCGGCCATCGGCTGCACGGTCCTGTCCGGTGCCTTCATCGGCGTGAACAACACGGTGTACACGGAGCTGGCGCTCGGCGTCTCGGACGCCCCGCGGCCCGTGGCGAGCGCCGGCTACAACTTCGTGCGCTGGTTCGCGGCCGCGGCGGCGCCCTTCTTCGCGCCGAAGATCGAGGAGTGGAGCAACATCCACATCCCGTTCGTGGTGGCGGCGGTGACCGCGGTGCTGGGCGCGCTCGTGGTCGTCGTACGGCGGAAGTCGCTCACCCACGAGGCCGAGGAGCTGACGCCGAAGCACGCCATGGAGGACAGTGTCGCCGTGTTTGCCAACTGACGCTTTTCGGCCACCGGTTGGTGAGCTTCCTCACGCCGGGGTCACTCCAGCGGGACGGACTTCCGGGATGGATCCCTCAGGTCCGTCCCGTTCGTCAGCCAGCGCTCCTGGAGGGCCTGGGCGCCGTGGACGCGCTTCCAGGCCGCCTCGTTCGGCGTCATGGGGAGCAGGGGCAGGAAGCACACCGGGTCGAGGGGCTCGTCGAGCTCCAGGTCCTCGATCAGTCCGCCCGGCTCGGCGACCAGGACCGAGGTGAACGGGGCGCCGGGCCACAGGGGTTCACCTACGTCGAGCGAGGCGCCCGGAGCCACGATCACGCCCTCGACCTGCGGGGACGCGGCGAGCACGGCGAGCGGGCGGAGCACCTTGTCGGTGTCGGCGAGCCCTCCCCGTACGGAGATGACCAGTTCGGCGCGGGGGCCCGTGACCGGGTCGGCGAGCATGGCGGTGGGGTCGCTCATCGGTTGGGCGGACATGCCGAGGCTGGCGTAGCGGACGATGTCGCCCTCGGTGAAACGGAGCACCTCGATACGGTCCGTGCCCAGGAAAGTGACCGCCGCGCGCGCGTCCGGCTCGCCCAGCGCGCTGCGCAACCGGGCCTCGACCAGAGGAAGAACATCAGCCATGCGGCGAGCATAGAACTCGTCAGTACCGGGCAAAGCAGCGCCTTGACACTTCGGCCTGCTGATACTCTGGCCCGGTCGTCGTGGCAGCACGCAGAAGCGTCGCGCATCGAGTCCCGACGCCAGTGAGACTCCCTTACGGGAATGGATCGTCCCTTACGAGGGACCGGCCGGAGGAGGTGGGGCTGTCATGGATCGAAGTCGACCTGGTAGTACCACTCGTTCTTCCGGCCGCTGATGCAGCTCTGTGACTTTCGGCAACCGCCGCCTTTCACGTTCGCGTCTTCGTGCGGAAGAGCACTCCGTTCGTTTTGCCTGATCTGTCTGATCTGAAGCAGTAGCTGCAGCAGTACCTGAATCAGTAACGAAGTTCGCCAACCGCGATGGTGCGGTGCTCCCCGCTTTGCGGACGTGCCAAACACACGATTTTCCGGACGTCCCCATTCCGGGTAGTTCCACCCGTCGCCGGCGCCCTTTGTTGCCCGTCACGAAGGAGCCTGCCATGTCGATGATCCGTGACCTGCGTGCCGCCGTACGCCCGTCGCGTCCCTCGCTGCGCAAGGACACCGGCGCGTACGACGCGACGCGCGACCCCTCCACCCCCTCCGCGGTCGTCGACTGCGCCGTCTACCGCGACGGCCGCCGCGTGGAGACCGACCAGCAGCTGAGCCCGCACGAGGCGATGCGCCAGGTGCGCCGCGACGGCGGGTTCGTGTGGATCGGGCTGCACGAGCCGAGCGAGGCCGAATTCTCCGGTATCGCGGGCGAGTTCGGGCTGCACCCGCTCGCCGTCGAGGACGCCGTCCAGGCCCACCAGCGGCCCAAGCTGGAGCGCTACGACGACTCCCTGTTCACCGTCTTCAAGACCATCCACTACGTCGAGCACGACGAACTCACCGCCAACAGCGAGATCGTCGAGACCGGCGAGGTCATGTGCTTCACCGGCCGGGACTTCTTCATCACCGTCCGGCACGGCGGCCAGGGTTCGCTCAGGGCGCTGCGCCACCGGCTCCAGGACGACCCCGAACTGCTCGCCAGGGGCCCCTCGGCGGTGCTGCACTCCATCGCGGACCATGTGGTCGATGGCTATGTCGCGGTCGCCGACGCGGTGCAGGACGACATCGACGAGGTGGAGACCGAGGTGTTCACCCCGGGACGCGGCGGCAAGGTCTCGCGCGGTGTCGACTCGGCCCGGATCTACCAGCTCAAGCGTGAGGTGCTGGAGTTCAAGCGGGCCGTCGCCCCGCTGCTGCGACCCATGCAGCTGCTCAGCGAGCGGCCGATGCGGCTCGTCGACCCCGACATCCAGAAGTACTTCCGGGACGTCGCCGACCACCTCGCCCGCGTCCAGGAGCAGGTCCTCGGCTTCGACGAACTGCTCAACTCGATCCTCCAGGCCAACCTCGCGCAGGCGTCCGTCGCGCAGAACGAGGACATGCGGAAGATCACGTCCTGGGCCGCGATCATCGCCGTACCGACGATGGTGTGCGGTGTCTACGGCATGAACTTCGACTACATGCCCGAGACCCACTGGAAGCTCGGCTACCCCGTGATCATGGCGATCACCGGTGTCATCTGCCTCGGCATCCACCGCACGCTCAAGCGCAACGGCTGGCTCTAGAGTGGGCCCCATGACCAGCGAGCTGCTCGACCGGGCCCTTGTGGAAGAGGCCACCAAGAAGTCCGGCCTCATCTGGGTCAAGGGGTCGGACGGCCCGGCCCGCGCGCTGTGGCACGTGTGGCACGAGGGCGCGGTGTGCCTGGTCGGCGACGGGCCCGGGGAGCAGCCGCTGCCGGGGCTGACCGACGGTGGCCCGGCCGAGGTGACCGTCCGCAGCAAGGACAAGGGCGGCCGGCTGGTCTCCTGGGCGGCGAAGGTCGTGGAGCTCGCGCCCGGCTCCGAGGCGTGGGAGGCGGCTGTCGCCGAGCTCAAGGGGAAGCGGCTGAACGCCCCCGACGGCGAGGCCATGACGGACCGCTGGTCCCGCGAGTGCCGGGTGCTGCGCCTGGAGCCGACGGGGGTCACGGCCGCGCTGCCCGACGGCGACCTGGCCGAACCGCCGCTGCCGACCCCGGCGACCACGCGTGAGCCGATTCCCGCCGGGCTTCACCGGCTGCTCCTGAAGCGCCGCAAACGCGGCTAGGACGTCGGCAGCTGCTTGCCGTAGTCCACCGTCTCGTCCTTCTTCGGTTCGGTCAGGGTGAAGTTCTTGCCCCAGGCCGAGAAGGTCAGCGTGCCCGCACCGCCCGCCCGCGCCAGGCGCAGCGGGTACGGCTGCCCCTCCAGGGAGACGTCCAGCGTGCCGCCGTCGCCCTCGTCACCGGTGATGCGGATCGTGCGGGTACCCGCCTGCTCGTGATGTCCGTCGGTACCCAGCGTGCCGTGCAGGGTCAGCAGCCCGTCGAGGAGAACGTCCTTGTCCGTGAAACCACTGAACTTCTTGTACGCCGGGTCGCCCGACGGCACCTTCACGAACTTGCCGTCGAGCTTGTCGGCGGCCGCGTCCGAGTCCGAACCGTCGCCCTTGCCGTCCGCCTGGGTCCAGAAGCCCGCGTCGGCCTTCAGATACAGCTCCTCGCCGATCCTCAGCAGCTGGAAGGTGGCCCCCTCCGCGGTGACCGATCCGGAGCCGCCGTCGGAGTTCAGGCGCATGTCGAGTCTGTACGTACGTCCGCTGGTCACCACGTTCCCCGACAGGCGCAGCGCGTCGGCGGACTCGGCGGCCGCCCGCGTCGTGGACTGGATCCGCTCCGCGGACAGCTTGCCGACCCCGTTGGTGCCCGCGTCGGGGTCCTCGCTGCAGCCCGTCAGCCCCGTTCCCGTCACGACCAGGGCGCACATCGCGCTCACCACTACGGTCCTGCGGGTACGGCCCTGGGGAATCGCAGTCACAGGTGGGGCTGCCTTTCTGACGAGGGTCCTTCAGCGGCGTACGGCAGCGTACCGGGGCCCGGGACCCCGGGCGGAGCCAGTGCGTCCGGACCGCTCACCAGGGCGTATCCGATCGGTACGGGCTAGCCTTAAGCCCTCCCGAGCGGGCAATCCGGACAACGAACGACGAACGAAACACCCCGTACGCAAAGGAAGCACAGCCATGGCAGCGGGAGCCCCCCGGATCTTCGTCTCGCACCTCGCCGGCGTCGCCGTGTTCGATCCCAACGGCGACCAGGTGGGCCGCGTGCGCGATCTGGTCGTCGTACTGCGCGTGGGGCGCAGGCCGCCCCGGGTGCTCGGCCTGGTCGTCGAACTGTCCACCCGGCGCCGCATCTTCCTGCCCATGACCCGGGTGACGAGCATCGAGTCGGGCCAGGTCATCACCACCGGCGTGCTCAACGTCCGCCGCTTCGAGCAACGGCCCACCGAGCGCCTCGTCTTCGGCGAGCTGTTGGACCGCAGGGTCACGCTCGTGGAGACGGGCGAGCAGGTCACTGTGCTGGACGTGGCGGTGCAGCAGCTGCCGGCCCGCCGGGACTGGGAGATCCATCGCGTCTTCGTCCGCAAGGGCGGCAAGGGCGGGGCGTTCCGGCGCAAGGGCGAGGCGCTGACCGTCCAGTGGACGGCGGTCACCGGCTTCACGCTGGAGGAGCACGGACAGGGCGCCGAGAGCCTCCTGGCGACCTTCGAGCAGCTGCGCGCGGCCGACCTCGCCAACGTCCTGCACCATCTCTCCCCCAAGCGGCGCGCGGAGGTCGCGGCCGCCCTCGACGACGACCGCCTGGCCGACGTCCTGGAAGAGCTCCCCGAGGACGACCAGATCGAGATCCTCGGCAAACTGAAGGAGGAGCGGGCCGCCGACGTCCTGGAGGCCATGGACCCGGATGACGCGGCCGACCTGCTCTCCGAGCTCCCCACGGAGGAGCAGGAGCGGCTGCTGAGCCTGATGCAGCCCGGCGACGCGGCCGACATGCGGCGCCTGATGGCCTACGAGGAACATACGGCGGGCGGCCTCATGACCACCGAGCCGATCGTCCTACGGCCGGACGCGACCGTCGCCGACGCGCTCGCCCGCGTCCGCAACGCCGACCTCTCCCCGGCCCTCGCCGCCCAGGTCTACGTGTGCCGCGCGCCCGACGAAACGCCGACCGGCAAGTACCTCGGCACGGTCCACTTCCAACGACTGCTGCGCGACCCGCCGTACACCCTGGTCAGCTCGCTCGTCGACGACGACCTCCAGGCCCTGGACCCGGACGCGACGCTGCCGGTCGTCGCCGGGTTCTTCGCGACGTACGACATGGTCGCGGCGCCCGTGGTCAACGAGGCGGGATCGCTGGTCGGCGCGGTGACCGTGGACGACGTACTGGACCACATGCTGCCGGAGGACTGGCGGGAGACGGAGTTCGACGCGGAGGGGGTGGCCCACCATGACGCCTGAGCGCGAGACCCCGACCCGCGAGCGCACCCCTTCCGGCGCCACGGCGACCACCCGCACCCGCGCCCGCCTCGACCAGCCACGCCCCCCGCGCCGCCGACTCCTGCCCGAGTGGGACCCGGAAGCGTTCGGGCGGCTGTCGGAGCGGATCGCACGCTTCCTCGGCACCGGGCGGTTCATCGTCTGGATGACGGTCGTCATCATCGCGTGGGTGCTGTGGAACATCTTCGCGCCCGGCGATCTGCGCTTCGACAACTACCCGTTCATCTTCCTGACGCTGATGCTGTCCCTGCAGGCCTCCTACGCCGCCCCGCTGATCCTGCTCGCGCAGAACCGGCAGGATGACCGGGACCGGGTCAACCTCGAACAGGACCGCAAGCAGAACGAGCGGTCGATCGCGGACACCGAGTACCTGACCCGGGAGATCGCCGCGCTGCGGATCGGACTCGGGGAGGTCGCGACCCGGGACTGGATCCGCTCGGAGCTCCAGGACCTGATGAAGGAGCTGGAGGCACGGAAGCACCACGACGGGCATGTCGTATTCCCGGCAGAACGGCCGCACGGGCGTGACGTAGACGACCACTGACGGGGGTGCGGGGGTTGCCCGTGGCCGCCGTACCATCGTCTGTATGGCTAGCGAAGACGCGGTGCGCGAGGCACTGGCGACGGTGAACGACCCCGAGATCAACCGCCCCATCACCGAGCTCGGGATGGTCAAGTCGGTCGAGATCGGCGCGGACGGGGCGGTCGCGGTCACCGTGTACCTGACGGTCTCCGGCTGCCCGATGCGCGAGACGATCACGCAGCGGGTGACGGACGCGGTCGCGGCCGTCGAGGGCGTCACCCGCGTCGACGTCACGCTCGACGTGATGAGCGACGAGCAGCGCAAGGAGCTGGCGACCGCGCTGCGCGGCGGCCAGACCGAGCGCGAGGTCCCCTTCGCGAAGCCGGGCTCGCTCACGCGCGTGTACGCGGTCGCGTCCGGCAAGGGCGGTGTCGGCAAGTCCTCGGTGACGGTGAACCTGGCGGCGGCGATGGCGGCCGACGGCCTCAAGGTGGGCGTGGTCGACGCCGACATCTACGGCCACTCGGTGCCGCGCATGCTGGGCGCCGACGGCCGCCCGACCCAGGTCGAGAACATGATCATGCCGCCGTCGGCGAACGGCGTGAAGGTCATCTCGATCGGTATGTTCACCCCGGGCAACGCCCCGGTGGTGTGGCGCGGCCCGATGCTGCACAGGGCGTTGCAGCAGTTCCTGGCGGACGTGTACTGGGGCGACCTGGACGTCCTGCTGCTCGACCTTCCCCCCGGCACGGGCGACATCGCGATCTCGGTGGCCCAGCTGGTCCCGAACGCGGAGATCCTGGTCGTGACGACCCCGCAGCAGGCGGCAGCAGAGGTCGCCGAGCGCGCGGGCTCGATCGCCGTCCAGACCCACCAGAAGATCGTCGGCGTGGTGGAGAACATGTCGGGCCTCCCGTGCCCGCACTGCGGCGAGATGGTCGACGTCTTCGGCACGGGCGGCGGTCAGTCGGTGGCTGACGGCCTGACCCGCACAACGGGAGCGACGGTCCCGGTCCTGGGGTCCATCCCGATCGACGTCCGCCTGCGCGAGGGCGGCGACGAGGGCAAGCCGGTCGTCCTGACGGACCCGGACTCCCCGGCGGGGGCTGCGCTGCGGGGGATCGCGGGGAAGCTGGGGGGACGGCAGCGGGGGCTTTCGGGGTTGTCGTTGGGGATCACACCGAAGAACAAGTTCTGAGGAGCAACTCGTCTCCCCGAACACCCGAGAAGCCCTGCCGCAAAAATTCCAGCGGCAGGGCTTCTTGCGATCCCGAGGAAGGCTTCGATCAAGGCGCGTGAGTGACTACCACGACTTGTCACCCGTCAGAACGATCACTACCTCGTCAGGCTCGTCAGTGCCGTCTCCGTAGACATCGACTCGGTTCTCTACATTCGGTACAGGAATCAGCAACCGCACTGATTCATTTGGATCCGAGATTTCGAGAGATGCGTCAGGGAGAGTCAGATCACCCGAGTACACCCTGACTTTTCCCCTCGGCTGGCAAGGCCCCTGCACGCAGCGGACTGTCGCCGGACCGGTGGCAGCTTGCTGGACTGAAATAAACAGGGAGTCCGCACCACCGTGAACTACGTCTACCGCCGAGTCCCAGTCCACATGCGTGTCAGTGCTCCCGGGCGCGGCAGCGACCACGAGACCGTGCGCAAATCTCGTCGTACATGAAGCGAAAAGCATGTTCGAATCCACCTACTGACCTGGTTTCCACACTGGGAAGTCATAGTAATCCTTGAGTAGCGATCGCACGATCCCCCCCTGCTGTTTGGAACATGCCTTACAGTGCGGATACAGGGTCCATGGCCCGTTGGGGGCGAGCTTATTCGGCGGATTATGGTCACCTGTCCAGTGACCGTCCTTATACCCTGACTTGGTCGCTCCACAGGAGGCACATCCATTTCGGTCACCGAACTCGTTCACCATACGCTGCTCGTGAGCCAGCACCGTGTCGCCGCGTTCAGCCGTTACTCCCTCTGCTTTCTGACCCTTAATTGCAGGACCAAGAGTCACATTGCAGAGCGTATTTTCGTTCACATTGTGAACAAGGACCGGAGTTTTACCCGCCAGCACATAGTAGGTGTGCAGTTCACCGACAGTCAGATTGTGAACCGCTGCAGTAAGAGCAGTCCAGCGCTTCACGGCTGCGATCTGGACGCGGGTCCCCGAGCCGGTCGTCAGCCATTCGCCCGCCTGAAGGTCGGTGGCGTTGACCCACTCCCCCAACTCCGGCACCCAGAAGGGGTGCTGGTCGGTGGCAGTCACCGAAGCGGTCTTCTTGCCCTGTTTGCCGTCCACGTCGACGGTGACCTTGACGAGGTGTTTGAGGCCTACGCCCTTGATCTCGGCCGTGACCTTTTCCGGCTTGGTTTCGCCGGATTCCGGGTCCGTGGCCAGGACCTCGTCGCCGATTTTCACGTCCTTGATGGCTTTGGCCGTACCGTCCGCCATCAACACTCTGGTGTCAGGAGTGAAACTGTTGGAAGCCTTCTTGCACTCAGTTGCGAGTTTTGAGAGCCGACTCGCTTCCTTCCGGCTCTTCCGCCAGCCGTTGAACGTGTCCAGAAGGTCCTCGCCCAGGCCCATGATCCGCTTGCCCAGAGCCGCAGCCTTTTTCCACCGAAACGCGTACTTCGTGGCCAGCTTCGCCAGCGGCCCACCGCCCAGGAAGGAGGACACCACATTGAGTACCGTGTTGCCGCAGGCCCCCAGGTTGCCCGTCGTGAAGCAGTCCAGCGCGTCGGTGATGCCCAGTTCGTCGGCGATGATCTTGCCGAGTTCCTTGGCGATCGCGATCGCCTTCTGCTTGGCGGAATCCTCCGCGTCACGGGCGATGTCGGCCTTGGCGTCGGCCTCGGTGTAGGTACTGCCGGAGCTGGTGTCCGCCTTGCCGTCGTGGTCGGTGTCGAGCGCGCCCGAATGCTTCTTCGGACCTCCGCCGCACTCGTTCCAGCCACCGATGCAGTCGGCCAGACGCAGGCCCGAGGCGTCGCTGTTGGAGACCGGGCTGTTGTTGGCGTAGGCGTAGCCGTTGATCTGCTGGGGGTCGGTGTAGTCGATGATCGGGTCGGCGGAGATGAAGCGGCCGGTGTCGGAGTCGTAGTCGCGGGCGCCCAGAGTCGTCAGGCCCGTGGATTCCTGGACCGTGCCGCCCACGAAGCCCTTGTCGTTGACCCAGCCCGAAGCAGACGACGTCGACTCGTCTCGCGCGTTGCCGAAGGCGTCCATGCGGCGACGGGTCGTGGAACCCGTCTTCGCGTCGACCGCAAGTTCCGCCGTGCCCTGGTGGTCGGAGGCGAGGAAGTGGACGCCGTCCGCCTCCCGCATCGCGACCGTTGTGCCGGCGAAGGTGTAGTACCGGGTGGCCGTGACCTTGGCGGTGGACTTGTCGTAGTGGAGTTCCGTACCGGGGAGGTAGAACGTCTTCTCGGTCGGGGTGTCCCGGAGGATTCGGGAGCCCTGCGCGTCGTACTTGTACGTCGTCACCGACGCGTCCGCGTTCGTGACCTGCGTCAACTCGCCCTGCTTGTCCCAGACCAGCGACTGGGTGTCGCCGTCCAGGACTCGGGTGGTGGTGTTGCCCGAGGCGTCGTACGTGTAGGTGTCCTGGGACGTCACCTGCGGGGTCGTGCTCGTCGCCGCCGTCTCCTGTGTCACCGACGACACCGTGTGCGGGCCCGATCCCGTCTCGCCGTACTTGTAGGTGCGGCTGGAGGTGGCCGTGCCGTTCAGTCCGTGCCGGACCTCGCTCATGCGGTTGCCGAGGGTGTCGTAGCCGTAGTCGGTCCAGTACGGGGACACGCCCCCGACCGTCGACGAGGACGCTCCCGAGGAGCAGGACGCGTCCGTGCCACCCGTGCCCTTCGCGTCGTTCGACGCCACCGACGACGTCCATGCCGAGGACACCCGGCCCAGACCGTCGTACGCGAAGCACTGCACGTCACTCGTGCCGCCCGACGGCGTGTCCGCGATCGAGAGGATGTCGCCGGCGGCGTCGTAGGTGTAGTCGGCGTCGTAGGCGACGGCCGGCGCTCCCTCGACGCGTACCGACGAGTTGGTCAGACGGTCCGTGCCCGCCTCGTAGTAGTTGTTGATCCAGGTCTTCTTCGCCGTCGACTCGCCTGTGTACAGCTCCAGCGTTTCCAGGTTGGAGGTCGGGGAGTACGACGCGTCCGTGACATAACTCAGGCCGCCGAGCGAGGTGTTGAGGCCCACCGGGCGCTGGAGTTCGTCGTAGACGTTCGCCACCGACTCGCCGGACAGGTCGGCAACAGCCGGAAGGCCCTGGCTCTGGACCGTGCCGTCGTCGTTGTACTGAGCGGTGAACTCGTACGTCCCGCCCAACTGCGGCTCGGCCGTCTTGGACAGGTAGTACTTGGTCGACAGGGGCTGGTAGTCGTTGTTGACGTCGAGGGTCGGGTAGGTCACCGACGAGTAGACCGCGCCGTCCTTGTAGGTGTAGACGCCGTACAGCTCGCCCTTGTAGACCGAGTCGTACTTGGACACCGACAGCCTGGTGCCGGTCGTCGCCTCGCCCTGCCAGGTGGAGGCCACGCGGCCCAACTCGTCGTAGACCGTGGATGTCTTGTTGCCATTGACCGTGACCGACGTCTGGCGGTCCAGTACGTCGTACGTGAACGAGGACGCACCCGTGTCGGGGTCCGCGGCAGTCAGCTTCCGGCCCAACTGGTCATAGGTGTAGGACCAGTTGTTGCCCTTGTCGTCCGTCACCCTGGTGAGCCGGTCGGCCGCGTCGTAGCCGTAGGACGTGGTGACCGCGGCGCCGTCCGTCGGGTACTGGATCTGGGTGGTCGTGCGATCCCGAGCGTCCTTCACCACCGTCGTCTTGACGCCGCCCTGGGGCGGGGTGGTCGTGACACGGTCGCCGCCGTATGCGTACGTCGTGCGGTACTTCTCCGTGCCCTGGACCTTGAAGATCGACGCCGTGGTGCGGCCGGCGCCGTCGTACGACGTCACCGTCTGGGCGTCCAGGTCCGCGTCCACCGGGTCGAACAGCTTCGAGACCGGGGCGCCGGAGGTGAAATAGGTGTCGTTGACCTGGACCAGGCGGCCCGAGCCGTCGTAGAGGGTGTCGGCGACCATGCGGCCGCCCTCGCCCTCGGTCTGGTCCTGACGGGGCCTCAACCAGCCGTCGTACAGCGACCATTCACTGCCATACGTCGTCCCGTCGTTCTCGATCTTCTGGGTGTGGACGGCGGTCGGGTCGTCGGCGCCGCGGACCAGGTACTCGTACTTGATGGACGGGGTGAAGTCGTTCGCCTTGGGGCGGTCCGGCAGCCACACCGAGACCAGGCGGCCGAGACCGTCGTAGGCGAGGTCGCTGCGCAGACCGTTCTGGTCGACCTTGGCCGTCGGCTGGCCCCAGGCGGGGGCGTACTCCGTGGACGTCGTCCAGCCGTCGACGTTGGTGACCGTCGACTTGGTGGCCAGACCGTAGGTGTCCGTGTAGGCCGTGGAGGACGTGTACTTCGTCGACGACGCCGCCGTCTCCGCGTCCTTCACTACCAGCGGACGGCCGTAGTCGTCGTACGTGGTCGTGGCCGTCGTCTGGTACGTGGCCGTGGTGCCGTTGTGTGACTGCAGACGCTTGGTCGTCGTCGGGTCGCCCTTGGTCGGGGCCGCACCCAGGGTGGTCGAACCGTCGTAGTAGGTCAGGTCGTCGGAGATGACGTCCTTGGTGCGGTTCGGGGTCGAGGCGCAGTCGACGCCCACCTTCTCCACGCGCGAGACGAGCGAGTAGATGTGCGCGCTCGCGCTGTCCGCGTACTCGGTGCGGGTGCACTGGTTGTCGGCGACGCCGACCTCGCCGTCGTCGTCGACCGTCACCGCACGGCCGGTCGAATCGTCGTACGTGGTGGTCGACTTGAGGTGCCGCCAGCCGCCCGTCGCGAGTGCCGTGTACGTGTCCGTCGAACCGGTCGCGACATAGCGGGCCTGGTACGTGGCCCAGTCCCGGACCTCGGTCGCGGTCACCGCGGTCCACGGCACTGTCACCGACTTCTCGGTCACGGCGCCGCCGTTGTAGGTGATCGTCTCCAGCTCCTGGCCGGCCTTCCAGTCGGAGTCGTCGTAGGAGCCGCCGGTGGAGTCGGTGACCTTGACCGAGCGGCTGTCACCGTCCTTGTCGACATCGCCGTCGAGACCGCGGAAGTAGATGTGCTCGGTCTTGGTGTTGGACGCGGAGTTGGTGCCCGCCGAGGTGACGACCTGGACCTTGCCGTAACCGCGCCAGTCGCCCCAGGTGCGGTACTCGGACTTGGTGATCCCGTCGGCCGGAGTCTTCCGCCAGCCCGCGTCGCCGACATAGGTGTACGAGGTGACCTGGTCGGCGTTGTCGCCGACCAGGTCGGTCTGGACGACGGATTCGACGACGTACTTGTGGAACCAGTCGGTGATCGGGTCGGTGACGCCCGGCGGGTTCCACTTGACCGGGAAGCAGCGCTTGACGGAGGAGTCCTCTGCCGGGACGTTGCTCGTCGTGCACTGGTTGCCGGCGTAGTTGACGCTGAGCGCGCCGCCGCTCTCGTTGAGGACGCCCGACAGCCGGTACCGGTAGAAGGGCAGGAGGTTGTCGCCGGACTCGTCGACGCGGTTGGGGAGTTGGGTGCCGTACAGCTCGACGGACGGGACCGAGGCGTCGGTGCCGACCTTGCCGGTGTGGCCGATCTTGTTCAGCCACAGGGACTTCGAGGCATCGCCGTTGTCAGTGAAGATGTGGGTGAGGCTCCACACGTCGACGGGGGTGTACGTCGAGTCCCCCGTGCGGATCTGCGTCGTGACCTTGGTGAGCTTCTTGCGGGTCCAGAAGGTCGGTGAGTTCTGCCCGGGACACTTTGTGTCCGCCTTGCAGTTCTGGTCCCAGGGGACGTCCGGCCAGTCCGCGGCCGTGGCGTCGGTGAGGGCGCTCGCAGAGCAGTCCGTCAGGGAGCCCACGCAGCGCTCGGCGGTGGTGAAGACGACCTGGGCGGCGGGCTTGGTGGAGTACACCTGCTTGTCGCGCTGACCGTAGTCGATGCGCTTGAGGTACCCGCCGCGGATGTAGGCCTTGCCGTTCTCCGTGGTCTTCAGGCCCTGCGTGTAGTAGTTGGTCTCCGTGCCGTAGAAGTACGACATGGCGTTGCCGTGCGGGTCCACGACGTAGTCGAGGTTCCAGCGCCAGGCCTGGGTGCAATAGGCGTCGGCGAAGGTGGCGTTGTAGCAGGGCTCGCCGTCGTCGTCGCCGTAGACGGGGACGGCCCAGGTGGAGCCGGTCTCCTCGTTGCCGCTCGCGTACCCGGTCAGCCGATTGAGGCCGAAGTAGTACTGGGTGCCGTCAGCGGTGGTGATCTTCCAGTACTCGCCGTTGTCGTCACCGTTGGTGGTGCCGGTCAGGTGCTCGACCTTGGAGTTGTCGTCGGAGCTGATCCGCCACTCGCCGCTCTTGTCCTTGACGAGCCGCCCGGAACTGCCGCCGGTCAGCGAGATCGTGGCGTTGTCGAACGCCCAGCACTCGTCGCCGTTGGCGTCGTCGTGGCCGTCGTCGGCGCAGGGCTTGTAGCTGCGCTCGATGTAGCCGGGTTCGTAGGAGAAGCCCTGGCCGATCCACGAGCCCTGGTTGTTGGTGGTCGCCGTCTGGCCGTCGATGGACTGGGAGTTGTAGCTCAGGCCGACGGTCGGCTGGAGACCGCCAGGGACCGGCGGGGTGGTCATCGGGTACGACCAGGTGAAGGCGCCGGAGCTGGTGTCGACACCCCACTGCGAGGACTGCGCCAGGCTGGTCGCCTTGTAGGAGCCGCCGTCGCCACCGCTGTCGGCGGTGGCCGCCACGACGGTGGCCGAGGCGTCGGCGGAGTCGGCTTCGAGGAGCTGGGTGGAGGGGCCGGAGGTGTCACCGGCCGCCTGCACGGTCGCGGTCAGCGTCTGCCGCGCTTCGTCGTTCGACGTCTTCAGATACGTCGGTGTCGAGCAGGCCTTCTTCTCCGGCGTGGTCAGGACACAGGACGGATAGGTGGCCAGCCGCAGCCGGGAGCTGTAGGAACCGCCGAAGGCGTCGGCGAAGTCCGCATAGTCCAGGGTGACTTGGGCCGGTCCGGCGGCTTCGCTGCCGTCGGTGCGGGCGACGGTGAACAACACGCCGTCCACGCCCGCCGCCTCGGTGGCCTTACGGCCGAGCACTTCGAGGCGGACGGAGTCGGCGCCCTTGGTGCCACCGGCCGCCTTCGCGGTGAGGGGTAGCCCCTTGGCCTCGGCCGCCTTGCCGGTGAGTTCGACCTCGGCACTGCCTGCCCCCGGCCAGTGCGCCTTCTCCGTCTTCTTGACGGCGGCCTTCTCGGCCTGGTCGGTCTTCTTGAAGGTGTCGGGGGTGGCGTTCTTGCCGCGCACCGGGTCGTCGAGATCCGTCTGCGACTTGGGTCGGGTCAGGCCGCTGTCGGCGGTGGCCGTGGGGGCGTACTGCGGAAGCAGGCCTATGGACAGCGCAAGGCCGAGGACCATCGCGGCCCGTCTGCGACCGCTTCGCCAGGCCGGTCTCGCGGACCGGGACCAGGGAGGCGAGGACATCAACTCTCCTAGTTTGTAGGGGGGATAAGGCATGTCTGGGCAGGCCGAGGTGGGCGGGCGGCACCGATGCCGCCCGCCCACACACGGGATGGGTTATGCCGAGGTCTCCTCGATGCTGGAGCCGCCCGGCAGACCGGCCACGAGCGAGACCAGTGAGGCGTCCAACGGCCCCTGGTACATCCGCACCTCGTCCACGGCACCGGAGAAGTACTCGCTCGCCGTCGTCCCGGTCAGCGCACGGCCGACCTGGAGGTTCGTGGTGCTGAAGTCCCAGGAGTTGTCCCAGGAGACGTCCACCGCGGCGACGCCGTTGACGTAGAGGAGTACGTCACCGAAGACCGCGTTGTAGACCAGCGCGAGGTGGTCGCCGCTGCCCGTGGAGCTGGGGGCGTCGCCCTTGTCGAGTTCCGTGGTGGTCACCGGAGCGGCCGAGTCGCCGTCGGTCACCACCAGCTGCCAACGGGTGTCGGCCACCGAGTACCTGACCTTGATGGCGGTGCCGTTGGCGCCGGACAGCGAGAGCACCGTCTGGTCCTTGGTGGGATTCGCCGCGGCGATCCTGGCGCGGGCTGTGAGAGTGAAGCTGTCCTGGGCGGTGAGCGGTCCTGCGGCCGCGCGGGTGGCGTACCCGGAGAGCCCGTCAAGGGCCAGGTGTCCGTCGCCGTTCAGCGGCGGGGCGGGCGGGTTGTCCGCGCACTCGGGGTCGGCCTCGGGATCGCAGGAGTCGTCCGGGATCGTGTAGATCGAGGCGCCTGTGCCGAGGGTCAGCCCGGTGCCGCCGTCGGTCTCTGGGGAGACGCCTCCGGTGACGGAGTCCAGCTGCCAGTAGGCGAGTTGGTGCGGCTGGATACCGCCGAGCTCCTGGCCCTCTGCGGGCGGGACGACGCGGTCGTGGAGCTTGACGTCGGCCACGCTGCCCTTGAGGGGGGCCGTGTAGCCGTCGAGGTCCAGTCTGCGACCGATCTGCACGCCGCCGGAGGAGCTCCAGACGGTGTGCCGGGCCTGGACGTCGTCGGCGACGAGGACGCCGTTGACGTACAGCATCAGCTTGCCGAGCTCGTCGTCGTACACACCGATGAGGTGCGTCCAGCTGTCGGCTACGGCGGTGGCGCCGGACACCTTCCAGCTGCCGAGGGACTCCATGTCACTGACAGGGATACGGAAGGTCCAGGAGGCGCTGTCCACGTCGTAGCCGAGTTCGAAGCCGGGCTTGGCGGTGCCGTCCTGGCTCACCACGGTCATGTTCTCGGTGGGGATCGCGGGCAGCTTCACCCAGGCGCTCACCGAGAAGGTGGAGCCGGTGTCGACGGCGGGCTCGCCCGCGTCCAGGTAGGCGTTGTCGGTGCCGTCGAAGGTGGCCGCGGTGTCGGTGGAACCGAGCGGGCCCTTGTCTCCGAAGGTCACTCCGGAACCGGCCGTGGCATCAGGGGTGGCGCCACTGCCCGCCGCCTTGGTGGAGCCCTTGGCGTCACCGAGGGTCCAGGCGGCGACGGGCGCGCGGCCGTCGCTGACCTGGAAGACGTGGACGGTCGGGGTCTTCTGCGCGTTGCCGGCACCGTCCACAGACGTCACGTGCAGGGTGTACGGCCCCTCACTCGGCGGCATCCAGCGAATGGTCGCCGGTCCGCCGGCGGACGCGGCCGTCACCGTTTTCTGGGCGCTGTCGGCGTTCGGGCCGGTGAAGTAGTAGCGGTACTGCGTCACATCGGCGGCCGGCGAGTCCATGGTGAAGTTCCCGTAGTCGCCGACGCCCGCGTGCCAGGCGTCGTCGTCCGGGTACTCGGCCGAGGTGATCACGGCCGACTCAGGCTTGGTGGTGTCGTAGATGAACTCGCAGCGGGTCTGGTCGCCCTCGGTCGACCAGGCGCCGTACGACTGCTGGTCGTAGCCGCGGACCGCCCAGCCGACGGTGACACCCGACGGGATGCTGAAACCGGCCTCGCCGTCACCCGAGATGTCGTCACCGATCGTGTAGAAGAAGGTGGCCACGCCGGTCTGGTCGCTCCAACTGGAGTCCACCGTGGTCTTCTTGGCAGTCGTCGCGTAATGCGTGACCGTCGTACTGCCGGAGGTCCACCAGACCATGAACTGGGCTTGCAGGGTCTCGGAGTTGGCGCCGGTGTCGCCGTGGTCGTAGTCCCTGATCACGGCCGAGACGCGCGGCGCCTTGGTGACGTAGTGCTCGGTCGGGTTGCCGTACTCGCAGCTTCCGCCGGGCTTCATGTTGAGGTCGGACTGGACCGGCTCAAGGGGCGGACGGTTGTACTTCACCGAGAGAAAGGCGTTGCCGCAGAATCGCTTCCAGTACGAGGTGTCCGACTCGCTGCCGGCCTTCAGGCGGAACGTGGTGGTGTCCCAGCCCTTGTCGGCCGCGGTCTGCACCGTACTGGTCGCGTCGAAGACGGCGTTCTGGTTGGTGGAGGTGCACGAACCGGCGTTGGCCGTGGGCGATTTGGTGTCGACGGTCGCCTTGGAGCCCGGCTGGTTGGCCCAGGTCGTCTTGGAATTGATCGCGCTGGCACCGGTGCTGTTCACCCGGGCCAACTGCACCTCACGAGCGGACGAGCTGTAGGTGAAGACAAGTGTGACCGCGAACTCGGCGCTGATGATGTCCTTGCCCTCGAAGGACCCGGTGGGCAGGGCGAAGAACTGGCGCTTGACGTCGGTGGAGCTGGCGCAGCGGACCGAGACGTCGGAGGGGCAGCGGCCCACGCCCTCGTCGTCGTCGAACTTCCAGTAGGAGTTGGAGGACCAGTACGAGGACACCATCGTCCAGCTTGTACGGCTGGCGGTCTTGACGACCGGGTCGATGTAGACCGGGTAGACGGTGTCCTTGTCGGTGAGCAGGCCGCGGTCGGGGGTGAGCGTGACGGTGTCCTCGGAGACGTCGAGGCCGACGTCGGCGACCTGGGCGCCGTCGGGCGGGGTGACGGACTCGGTGTCACCGGATGTGGTGTCGCCGGAGGCTGTCTCCGTGCCGTCCGTCGAGTCGCCGTCCTGCGCGGAGTCCCACATCAGCGGCTGCGGTGCCTCGAAGACGGCTCCGCCCGCGCCGGGGTCGGTGGCGGTGAGGCCGCCGTCCGCGTCCTCGGTGAGGTCGACGGAGTCGGTGTCGACGGGGAGTTGGAGTTCGGCCAGCTCCGGACTGGCGGCCGCTTCCGCGCTCTTCACGACCAGGATGTGCGAGAAGCCCTCGGCACTGGCGGTGACCTTGAGGTCGACGCCGTCCAGGACGTCGGCGTAGGTCGCGGTCGAACCGTCGATCTTCGGTTTGGGCAGCTTCGTCGGCCAGTCGAGGGAGAGGCCGTGGCCGTCCTTTTCGATCTGGGCGAAGGTCGTGTCACCGCCGCCGGAGAAGGACATCGCGGTGGCGGCGGCCTTCGGCGCGAGAGTCCCGTTCTTCTGCTTGACCAGTGTGGTGTCGATGTCCGTCCATTTGCCGTCCTTGCGGGTGCGGACGGGCTGGACGTACTGCTTGGTGGTGAAGGTGCCGTCGGGGTTGGCGACGGTGGTGCTGCGTTCGTCGCGCAGGGTCTGGATCTCGACCGCCTTGCCGGACTTCTTCGCCTTGGCCTGGGCAGCGGACGGGGAGAGGGACGTGTTGCCGTCCGCGGACGGGGTCTGCTCGGCGGCGGGGGCGGGGAGGATGCTGAGGCCCGGGGTGAGCAGGGCCGCGATGGTGGCGGCGGCGACGAGTGGGCGTCTCTTGCGGATCTTCATGGTGCCGGGTCTCGTTCTCCTCGGCGCCGTGTTCATCGCATCGTCCCGAAGGCCGCGCCCGCGTCGGGCAGTCCGCCCGAGCCGGGCTGGTAGGTGGTGGTGCCGGTGCTCGTGGCGCCGTCGACGTCCGTCCAAGGCATGACGTAGAGAACGCCCTTCGTGGTGCCCGACGCCTTGCTGTAGGGGACGCCCACGTAGAGATTGGCGCTACCGGCCGTGAGCGCCATCCCCGTGTAGTCCCGGGCCGTCGCCGTACCGGGCAGCCCGGAGCCACGGGTGAGGAGTTTGTCGGCCGCGCCGATGGCCGAGTCGAGCGGCCGGAAGACGTGGACAGCACCCGCGTCCTTGGCCGCCGCCGTGTCCTTGCCGGGTTCACCGACGGCCAAGCGGACAGTGGCCGCTGGTCACGACCGTGGTGTCGGTGTTGCTGATCGCCACGCGCTGACCCATGGCATCACCGGCGACCGGGTCGCCCTCGACATCCGGCGTGGTGGCGTCCATCGCCGCGACCTGGGTGAAGGCGCCGGACGGTTGGACTCGTACGACAGAGACACCACCGGCGTCCGCCACTGTGCCGACATCCTCGCCGGGCATCCCGATGGCGAGCAGCACATCGGAGTTGTACGTCTGATCACTCGGCCGGTAACCGGTCATGGAGATCGAGGTGCCGAAACCGTCGCCTGCTTCCGGCGCACCGGCGATCCCGGTGCTGTCCTGGTCGAGCCCCAAGATTGGTGTGGGCATGCCACTGGAGAGAGTGTGGTTGAAGACCGCGACGCCTCCGGCGAACTCCGCGTCACCGACCGCCTCTCCCGGGCTCCCGACCGCGAAATACCGGTTGGTTCCCGCGAGTGAGTAGCCGAAGCGGTCGTTGGCCTCGACCACGCCCGGCACCCCGGGATCGTTCTCACTGAGGGGCTTCTTGGTGCCGCCCTGCACGTACTCAATGCAGCCGGCGTCACCGTAGGTCTTGCCGTCCACCGTGACGTTCTCGCCAGGGACGCCGACAATCAGGTAGGGCGAGCCGCTCGCGGTCGCACCCGCCTTGACGGCGAAGCCGAACCAGTCGGAGGCCTCGACCGAGGTGGTGGAGTCGAGCCCCGCCTGGGTGTATCCCTCGATCGTGGAGCCCACCCCGATGCCGGTGGGCGCACCGTGAACGATGTAGATCGCACCGGCGTTGACAACGTTGACGCCGCCCTTCACGACATCCTCGTACGGCGTCCCCACCACCAGGTCGCTGCAGCCGTCGCTGTCGGCGTCGTAGGCGGCGATGGAAACCCCGAAGCCATCACCGGCCTCCGGTGCAGCGGGCATTCCGGTGGTGGCCTGGGAGATCTCCGAGACCCCCTTGCCGCCGCCGTACACCACGCGAACGAGTCCCGCCCTCTTGGCCCCGTTGACTGTGGCGTCCGGGTCCACGATCGCCGTGTCGCCCACACCGTCGCCGTTGAAGTCGCTTGCCGTCCCCGCCGTGCACGTGGCCGCCGCCGCCTGTGGCGATACCAGCGTCACGACCCCGATAGCGGCCAGGAATAAGCCGGCCAACGCGGCCAACCCCCCGGTCAAATGTGTACGCGTACGCACACTCCACCCCTCGCTGTCTCGTCGAGCATGCCCGGATAAGGCCACTCTGTGAATGACGTAAGAGCAGACTAAATACGAGTCAAATAAAGACCGTCAAGGCTTTAAGAAAACCGACTGCACACAGCAATTACACAGAGAGTGACCATCTTGCCATTCACGCCACAACAAACAGAAAGCGGCTCCAGAGGGGGCAAATTGGAGCGAAGCTGACGTATTTTCTGCACCGATATCAGCCAACCAACGGCCACTTCACCAAGCTTTCACATGACAGGTACGGGAACGTCGTGATACGTTCACTGGCGAAAAAATCCGCACCGGGGCTAGGCGCGCATTTCACTTCCGGTCGCGCGGCATCGCGTGGCATCGCGTGGCCTGAAAGGCAGACCGGCCGTTTCGGCGACTCTCCCCACATCGGCGAGGCCCAGCCAGCCAAGTAAGGTCCGTGGAATGCCGAGAGTCAAAGTCAGCGTCATCGTTCCCGTCTACAACACCGGGAAGTACGTCGACGAATGTGCCCCGTCGCTGCTCGGGCAGAGTCTGCCCGCCGACGAGTACGAGGTCATCTACGTCGACGACGGGTCGACGGACGACACACTGGGCCGACTCCAGAAGATCGCCGCCGCGCATCCGAACGTCCAGGTGCACACCCAGCCCAACTCGGGGTGGCCGGGCGCACCGCGCAATCTCGGGATGCGTCACGCCAAGGGTGAGTACATCCAGTTCGTCGACCATGACGACATGCTCGGGCCCGAGGCCCTGGAGCGGCTGTACGCGCACGCCAAGCGGAACGACGCCGACGTGGTGCTCGGCAAGATGTCCAGCACGATGGTGCGGCCCCGGCGGCTGTTCCGGCACACGGTGGACGCCTGCACGATCGAGAACGACGAGCTCATGCAGAGCATGTCGCCGCACAAGATGTTCCGGCGGGAGTTCGTCGAGGAGCATGGGCTGCGGTTCCCCGAGGGCCCCTGGATCCTGGAGGATCTCGCCTTCGTCAGCGCCGCCTATCTCAAGGCCGAGCGGATCTCGGTCCTCGCCGACTACCCCTGCTACTACTGGATGAAGAGGGACGACGGCGGCAACAACACCCAGCACCGTTTCAATCCGCGCCACGGCTTCTGGTCCAACTGCCGCACCATCGTCCGCCAGTTCAAGGACGGCACGACCCCGTCCGACGACGTCGACGCCCTCCAGAACCGCCTCCTGCACCGCCTCTACCACGTCGAGATCCTCTCCCGCGCCCGCGAACCCGAGATCCTCCGCGAAGACCCCATCGAGCAGCGCGAACGCTTCGAGGCGGCCCGGAAGCTGGCCCTGGAGGAGTTCCCCGCCGCCGTCCGGGAAGGCCTCCCCACCGTCTCCCGCCTGCGCGCCGAACTCCTCGAAAGCGGTGACTTCGACGGTGCCCTGGCCCTCGCTGAGCGCATCCGTGAGGTCAAGGCCCGCAGTGCCGTAGGCGAACTGCGGTGGGAGGGCGGTCGGCTGGTCGCCGACGTAACCCTTGACCTGCTGCGCGGGGACGGCGAGCCGCTGGTGCTCGTCGAGCGGGACGGGAAGCGGTGGCTGGACCCGGAGCTGCTCATCGGGGTGCCGGGGACCGAGGGCGGCTGGGAGGTCCGGGACCCGTTCCGGCTGGCGTACGCGGAGCTGGTGGTCAAGGACCGGGACCGCGAGGACTGGTGGTACCCGGAGGGCGACCTGGAGGTGCGGCTTGAGCCGGCAGGCGAGGGGCGGTCGCGGCTCGTCGCGTCCGGGCAGCTGCTGCTCGACCCGGAACGGTTGGCCGGCGGGCGGCCGCTGGAGCGCGGGGTGCACGACGTGTGGGCGTTCGTCCAGCTGCTGGGCGTCGACCGGATGGTCCGCCTGACCGGCGACGCCTCCCCGGGTACCCCGGCCACGGGCCCGGCGCTGACCGGTGGGCGGCTCGTACTGCCGTACTGGACGGGCAGCGGTCAGCTCGCCCTCGATGTCGACCAGCGCCAGCGAAGACTCGGCCCCGACACGGCCGGTGCCGCCGCCACGAACACCGCGCGCGGCGAGCGGTCGCTGCCTCTGCCGTACGTGGCTGCGACCGCGGACGGTTCTGCGGCTCGCTTCAAGGTCACCGTGGCCGCCCTGTCGGTGGACGCCGAGCTGATTCCCGGAGACGGCGAGGGGACGACGGCACAGCTGCGGCTCCCCGGCCGCCTGAAACTTCCGGCCGGACGCCACCCGGTCAGTTTCCCGAAGACGGACGCCCCGGTCGCGTACGCCGTCGTCCGGGACGGCACCCTGCTGCGCCTGGAGGGTCCGGCCCACGAGTCCGGCACCGGGCGCCGACTCCTCGACGCGGTCGCGGACAACCGCCAGGTCCGGCGGGTACGGCGACGACTGGGCCGATAGGACGGTTGCCGGGGCACCGCTCGGGTCTGCGGTGCCCCTTCATGCACTACGCGTACGCCGAGATGTCCTTGATCATCGCGAACCCGAGACCGTACGCGCTCATACCTCTCCCGTACGCCCCCACGTGCACCCCCTCCTGCGTGGAGCCGGCGAGCACCCAGCCGAACTCCGACTCCCGGTAGTGGAACGGCGTGGGCACCCCGTCCACCGGCAGGGACAGCGTGGACCAGTCGGGCCCGTCGAGGTCGTCCGCGAGGACCCAGGCCGTCTCGGTCTGCTGGTCCAGCCAGTCGTCGCGCAGGGAGTGGTCCATCTGGCCGGGCCAGGTGAACGACAGCAGCCCCACCCCGGCCAGCCATGCGGCGGAGGAGACGGACGTGGCCTCCAGCAGCCCGGTGCCGTCCGCGCTCCTGCGGGACGGGTTCGCGGCGACGGTGACGACGACCGCGAACTTCTCCTTCGGCTCCCCCGAGGAACCGGCCTCGTTCTTCACGGAGGGCTCGTCACCGTGTCCGATCGACCCGTGCTCGACGGCTCCGTCGGCCGACGTGCCGACCTGCATCAGCCAGCGCGGCCCCGTGAAGGCCTCGTCGAGGCCGTACCAGGGGAAGGGCGCCTGAAGGTAGCCGTCGATCGTGCGCCGGGCGGAGGGAACCTGCTGGCCACCCTCCGCGGCCGGCGCCTGCGCGACTGCCCCACTCGTCGTCTCCATGTGCCGGACGCCTCCTACTAGCTCTCGTCGGACCGGACCGGCCCGCCCCCCTTCGGGCGGCGTCGCTGGTTCGCGTACGGCCCGCACAACAACTCGGCAGCATAGCCACACCGCTCCGAGCTGCCGGGAAACCGCCCGGCGCGCGGGGCGCCCGGGGGGTCCGGTTCAGGCCGTACGAGGCGTGAGCGTCCTATGAAACGCGTCACGCGTCGAGTACGACAACGGCGTCGAGTACGACAACGGAAAGGCGCCCACGAGCCGAACTGCTCGAAGGCGCCTTCTCTGGTGGGGCGTACGGCTCAGGTGGCGTCCGCGTCGAAGGGCGGGCGGTCGTCCTCGCCGGACTCCTCGGGCTTCTTGGTCATGTCGATCCGGCCACCGGACGAAGAGGACGACGACGGCGAGGTGTCCGTACTGTGCACGGAGTCGGTGACCTCGGCCATCTCCTTCTTCAGGTCGAAGCCGTTGCGGATCTCCTTGAGCCCCAGTTCGTCGTTGTCCAGCTGCTTGCGGATGAACGTCTTGGGGTTGAGGTCCTCGAACTCGAAGTCCTTGAACTCGGGGCCGAGCTCCGACCGGATGTCCTGCTTGGCGCTCTCCGAGAACTCGCGGATCTTGCGCACGGTCCGCATGACGTCCTGGATGACCTTCGGAAGCTTGTCCGGACCGAAGACGAGCACGGCGAGGACAACGAGCGTGATCAGCTCTAGCGGTCCTATGTCATTGAACACCTGAAGCTCCTTGGGGTCCGGGCCAGGACCACGGTACCTGCCGTTCCCGTATGACCGGTACTGTCACGAGGGTTCCGAGCGCGGGTCGGTGAACGGTTTTCCGGGTTGTTTGCCTTGTGGGGCGGGGTTCGGAGCCGCGCCTGTGAGGTTTGTGTCAATCGGTGTGCGTCAGCTGCCGTCCGAGGATCCAAGGGTCAGCGAGACCGTGGTCTCATTGCCGTCGCGTTCCAGGGTGAGCCGCAGACGGTCGCCAGGGCGGTGGGCACGGGTCTTGATGATGAGCTCGTCGCCGGAGTGGATGCGCCGCCCGTCGACCTCGGTGATCACGTCGCCCGCTTCGAGCCCGGCCTCGTCGCCCGGTCCTCCTTCGGTGACGGCGGGCCCGCCGTCACCGCCCTTCGTCCCGACGCGGGCGCCGTCGCCGGTGTAGTCCATGTCAAGGGTGACGCCGATGACAGGGTGGGTCGCTTTGCCGGTGTTGATCAGTTCCTCCGCGACCCGCTTGGCCTGGTTGACCGGAATGGCGAAACCGAGCCCTATGGAGCCGGCCTGACCGCTCTCGGAGCCCGAGCCCTCGTCGGCGGAACGAATGGCGGAGTTGATGCCGATGACACGGGCCCGGGAGTCGAGGAGCGGGCCCCCGGAGTTGCCGGGGTTGATGGGAGCGTCGGTCTGCAGGGCGTCGACGTACGACACGTCGGTCCCGTCCGCTCCGTCGCCGGCGGTGATGGGCCGCTCCTTCGCACTGATGATGCCGGAGGTGACGGTGCCCTCCAGGTCGAAGGGGGCGCCGATGGCGACGACGGGATCGCCGACCTGGACGTTGTCGGAGTTGCCGAGGGTCATGGGCCTGAGTCCGCGGACCCCGCTCACCTTGACGACGGCGAGGTCGTACCCGCTGTCCCGCCCTACGACGGTGGCCTTGGCGGTGTCCCCGCTCTGAAACGTCACCGATATCTCGCCGTCGGCCCCGGCTGGCTCCACGACGTGGTTGTTGGTGAGGATGTGGCCGCGGTCGTCCAGCACGAAACCGGTCCCGGTCCCGGACTCCGCGGTGCCGCTCACATGCAGGGTCACGACACTGGGCAGCGCCCGGGCGGCGATCCCGGCCACGCTGTCCGGAGCCCGGCCACCGGATTCCTCCTCGGCCTGCGGCAACTCCACGACGTCACCCCCGACACCGTTTCGCTCCAGATACGCCCCTACGACCCCACCGACACCGCCCGCCACGAGCGCGAGCACCGCCGCACCGCCGACGAGCCCGCGCCGCACCCGTCGACGCCGCGTCTCCTGGGAACCGACGGCGGCGCCGTTCTGCTGGAGGGGGGCGCGGACGGGGGCCCAGGGGTCGTAGTTCTGCCAGGGAGTGGAGGCGGGGGGCGTGCCGGGACCAGGGGGCTCGGGCGGGAGGGCGGTGGAGGGGAGACCGGTCGGCGGTGGAGCGTCGACTGCCGGAGGTCGCGTGGGTGCGTCCGGGTGGGGCGCGGCCGGGACGGGGGCCTCGCCTGCCGCGGCCGCGGTGGGCACCGCCTTGTCATGGGACGGCGACGCCGAGGTGGGCGGGCTCAGGGACAGGGTCGGCGTCGGCGTACCGTGCGCGGGTGTGGTCGCCGGGTGCTGGACCGGTGGGGCGGGGGCCCAGGGGCCCGGCACGCCGTACGGCGGGGTGCCGGCGGAGCCGGAGTCGTGCCGAGGCTCGGGGTGGTCCACGGCCGGTTCTACGGCGGGAACGGCCGGGCCGGAGCCCCCCGTCGGCAGGGCCACCGCGGGCCGTGCCAGTTCGTAGTCGCCGTCCGTGGTGGACGAGCCCTGTGGCGGCCTCAGCTCGAAGTCGCCCTCGGCCACCCGCGCTCCCGCTCCCGCAGCAGCCGTCCCACCACCCTCCGGAGGCTGCAGTTCGAAGTCCCCGTCGGACCCTGTCGGGGCGGGTGTCGGGGTGGCCGCCTCGCCCGCCCGCCCCGGACCCCCCTGCGGCCGACGTCGGCTCCACCGTTTCGCCTTCGTGGGCTTCCCCTCGTTCATGCTCTCCCCACAGCTGACCGGCCGCGGTTCGCGGCACGTCGACCTACCTGTGGATTCAACCAGGTTCACGCGCCGCGGAGCAGGGCGTCGGTCAGCGGGGGGTGCTGGAGGGGGCGGAGGTGGTGTGGGGGACGGGTGCGGCGAGGAGACCGGGGGTGGCGAGGTCCGGGGTCGTGGACCAGGACGTCAGGGTGAGCGGCGGGGTCGCGCTGAGCGGTCGTATCAGGGGAGACATCGCGGCCGCGCCGGCGACCACAGGCGCCGTGAGGGTGTGCAGGGCCGCTTCCCGAACCTGGGCCGGAACCCCCGGCAGCAGCGGTGCGGAGGCCTCCGTCGAGGCGACCGGGGTGTCACCGAGCGTCCGCTGCCCCTCTTCCTGCGCGAGCAGCGGGCCCACGCCTCGGCGGCGCTGGTTCTCCGGCACCGCGGCGCCCGTGCCCGGAGTGCGCGCCGGAGTCACATTGCTGCCGGCTCCGCGGGCGTCGGTGTCGCCCGGTGCGCCGGTGGTGACGCCGCCCAGCGCGATCGCGGCCAGCGACACCGCACCGGCGGCGACGAACGCGAATCTCATGCCGCGCGAGGCCGAGCGCTCGGCCTCGTGACGGCTGACGTCATGGATGCGGAAGCCCCGGCCCGCGGCGGGCGGGAGCACCGCGGCGTGCGGGCGGGCGGGGACGTAGTCGAACTCGAAGCGCTCGCCACGTCTCATGCCGAAGACCCCGGCGGTGTCGGGTCGTCCCGACAGTCCTCCGAGTCCTCCCCCGCCGAACGGCGAGCTGTCGCCGTCCTCCGGGTCACCTCCCGGAAGCCCCTGGAGGCGGGCCAGGAAGCTTTCCGAGGGCGGCGGCGGGGCGGCCTCCGCGAAGACGTTCTTCAGGCGGCGCTGGGCGTCCGCCTCCGCCTTGCACTTCGGGCAGGTGGCGAGATGCGCGAGGACACGCTCGCGCGTCGCATGACCGAGCTCGCCGTCCACCAGGGCGGCCAGTCGGTCTCCCAGATGCTGGTCCGCGAGGCTTCCCTCGCCGGGTTTGGGCAGTGATCCACTCACGCGGGCGCGCCCCCTCCTCCCAGCGCGGGGACCCGGGCCATGAAGGAGCGGCGCTCGGCGCGGGCCTCCGGCGAGCGGTGCGCGAGGGCCTTGCGCAGCTGGGACCGGCCGCGGTGGATCCGTGAACGGACGGTGCCGAGCTTGACGCCCAGGGTCGCGGCGATCTCCTCGTACGACAGTCCTTCGATGTCGCACAGGACGACCGCGGCGCGGAACTCCGGCGCGAGGGTGTCGAGGGCCTGCTGGACGTCCGCGTCGAAGTGGGCGTCGTTGAAGACCTGCTGGGGCGACGGCTCGCGGCTGGGCAGTCGCTCGGCCGCGTCCTCGCCGAGGGCGTCGAAGCGGATGCGCTGCTTGCGGCGGACCATGTCCAGGAAGAGGTTGGTGGTGATGCGGTGCAGCCAGCCCTCGAAGGTGCCCGGCGTGTACGTGGACAGCGAGCGGAAGACGCGTACGAAGACCTCCTGCGTGAGGTCCTCGGCGTCGTGCTGGTTGCCCGTCAGGCGGTACGCGAGGCGGTAGACGCGGCCGCTGTGCGTGCTGACGATCTCCTCCCAGGTGGGCGGAGTCCACGCCTGCCCGTCCGCGTCGGTGGCAAAGGTCGCGGTCTGGGCGTAGTCGCCGGCGTGGCTGTGGTCAGCAGTGTCGTTCACGGATTTCGGCCTGCCCGCCGATCCGAGGAAGCGCCTCAGCACTCCCCCACGATCTCCAGGCGCGGCCGCACCTCCCCTGTCGGCTCTGGTTGTCTCCAGTGGAGCCCCTACCATAGCCACCTCGCCCGTTAGCTCCGGATAAGCGGTTTTACGAGAATTTGATCTGGGCTGATACCACTCGGGCCCCTGCGTCAGCAGTTGCTCGAGGGCCTGCTCGGCATCGTGATCCAACTGTGTCCCCCCGGGTGCGTCTCCACCCCTCTAAACGCCCGGTCCCATCTGCGGGTTCCCGACGGCAACGGATACAGTCACGCCCAGGCAACCACGGGGCAAGGAGAGGGTCATTACCGGCAACCGGCAGACGAGCTGGGCGTTCGCCGACGCCTACGTCGCCGAGGACGAAGTCCTGAGCTGGGCCCGGGACCGGGCCCGTGACGCGGGGCTGCGCTCGGTGTCGCCCGGCGCGGGCGCCGCGCTGCGGTTGCTGGCCGCCTCCGTGGACGCCAAGGCCGTCGCCGAGATCGGCACCGGTACCGGCGTCTCCGGTATCCATCTCCTGCACGGGATGCGTGCGGACGGGGTGCTGACCACCGTCGACCCCGAGCCGGAACACCAGCAGTTCGCCCGGCAGGCCTTCCGCGCCTGCGGCTTCGCCAGCAACCGGGCCCGCTTCATTCCGGGCCGCGCCCTGGACGTCCTGCCCCGCCTCGCCGACGCCGGCTACGACCTCGTCTTCTGTGACGGCGACCGGCAGGAGGTCATGGACTATCTCGCTGAATCGTTGCGCCTGCTGCGTCCGGGTGGTCTCGTCGTCTTCGAGGGCGTCTTCGCCAGCGGCCGCACGGTGGATTCGGGGCCGCAGCCCACGGAGGTACTGCGCCTCAGGGAGCTGCTGCGGGCCGTACGCGAGAGCCAGGATCTGGTGCCGTCGCTGCTGCCGGTGGGCGACGGACTGCTGTGCGCGGTCAAGCGCTGAGCCCTGCCGGGCCGTAGAGGCAGCCACAAAGACAGCTGGGCCCGTCGGGGCCATGAAGACAGACGTGGGCCGTACGCCCATCCGTGGTTCCGGCCGGGCAGACCTCTGCCCCGACACCATGTGCGATGCCGGGGCAGCCGAAAGGGTATGGTCGCTTCCGCGTCAGCCGACGACCTTCTTGAGGGCGTCGCCGAGCGCGTCGGCCTCGTCAGGGGTCAGCTCGACGACGAGCCGACCGCCGCCTTCGAGCGGAACGCGCATGACGATGCCCCGCCCCTCCTTGGTCACCTCGAGCGGGCCATCGCCCGTCCGCGGCTTCATGGCCGCCATGCTCGTTCCCCTTCCTGAAACCAGCTCATCGTCAAAGCCGACAGCCCTGGGAGGGCACGCGGATCCTGACAGGGACACGCGCCACCGGCATCGAACACATTGCTTCCAAGCCATTATCCCGCATCTCAGGACCCGATGACCAACATCAGTCGGCATCGCTTGGGCAACGCACGCGAGCAAAACCACTCAATTCGGCGATGTGGCTGCGATACTCCGCCGCTGCGCGGATCTCGATCGGCTCTGAGCGCTCCGGAATTCTTTGACGCAGGTCACACGTCCGGTCCGGTCCTCGGACGGCGATCTCCGCCATGCTGTCCTTCGGACATCGGACGCAGTGGACACACCGGAGGGGATACGCCATGGCCGACACCGTGCTCTACGAGGTGAGCGACGGGCTCGCGACGATCACGCTGAACCGGCCCGAGGCGATGAACGCGCTCGATGTCGCGACGAAGGTCGCGTTGCGGGAGGCGGTGGAGTCGGCGGCCTCCGACGACGCCGTACGGGCTGTGCTGCTCACCGCCGCCGGGGAGCGGGCGTTCTGCGTGGGGCAGGATCTCAAGGAGCACATCGGGCTGCTGATGCAGGGCTCCGATGTCGTGATGAGCACGGTCAGGGAGCACTACAACCCCGTGGTGCGGGCGCTGACGGAGATGCCGAAGCCCGTGGTCGCCGGGGTGAACGGGGTCGCGGCCGGAGCCGGCTTCGGGATCGCGCTGGCCGCGGACTACCGGGTGGTGGCGGACACCGCCGCCTTCAACACGTCCTTCGCGGGAGTCGCGCTGACCGCGGACTCCGGGATCTCGTGGACACTGCCGCGGGTGGTCGGGCCGGGCAGGGCCGCGGATCTGCTGCTCTTTCCGCGGACCGTCTCGGCGCGGGACGCGTACGAGCTGGGCATCGTGAACCGTCTCGTGCCGTCGACCGAGCTGCCCGCGGAGGCGGAGAAGGTGGCGCGGACGTTGGCCTCGGGGCCGACGGTGGCGTACGGGGCGATCAAGGAGTCGCTGGCGTATGCGCTGTCGCACACGCTGGCGGAGACACTGGAGAAGGAAGACGAGTTGCAGACGCGGGCCGGGGCGTCCGAGGACCATGCGATCGCTGTGCGGGCGTTTGTGAACAAGGAGACGCCTGAGTATCTGGGGCGGTGAGCCCCGTGGAGGGCTGCGGGGCCGTAGTGGCTGGTCGCGCCCACGCGGCGGAGCCGCATGTCGACACGGCCCCGCGCCCCTCAAGGGGCGCTTCTCGCCGCGCAGCTTTGCAAGTGGTCGTTCACCAAGCCGCACGCCTGCATCAGGGCGTACGCCGTCGTCGGTCCTACGAAGCGCAGGCCCCGCTTCTTCAAGGCCTTGGACAAAGCTGTCGACTCCGGGGTGACCGCCGGGACGTCGCCCAGTGTTTTGGGGACCACATGGGTCCCAGGGGCGTGCGACCAGATCAGTTCGTCCAGTTCGCCCGGGGACCAGTCCGCCAGCACCCTCGCGTTGGCCATCGTCGCGTCGACCTTGGCTCTGTTGCGGATGATCCCGGGGTCGAGGAGCAGGCGGTCGCGGTCGGCGTCGCCGAACGCGGCCACCTTGGCGATCTCGAAGCCCGCGAAGGCGGCGCGGAAGGTCTCGCGGCGGCGCAGGATGGTGATCCAGGACAGGCCCGACTGGAAGGCCTCCAGGCTGAGGCGCTCGTAGAGGGCGTCGTCGCCGTGGACCGGGCGGCCCCACTCCTCGTCGTGGTACGCCACGTAGTCCGGCGTGGACAGGGCCCAGGGGCAGCGCAGCGCGCCGTCCGGCCCGGCCAGGGCGGCGCCTTCGGTCACTGCTGCTCCCCGTGGCCGTGGTCCGGCTTCTCCATGGTGACGTGCGCGGCGGACTGAGCGCCGGCCAGCGCGGACTCCAGGTCGGCGATCCGGGCGTCCCGCTCGGCGAGCTCGGCGCCGAGGCGGCTGAGCGCGTCGTCCACGTCGGCCATGCGGTAGCCGCGGGCCGTGAGGGGGAAGCGCAGGCTCTCGACGTCGGCCCGGTCCACCGGCCGGTCGTACGGCAGGGGGTCGTGGAGTCGCTCCGGGGCGGCGTCCGGCAGCGGGCCGTCGCTGTCGCCGCCGCCCACCACGGCGAGCGTCACCGCGGCGACCACGACCGCGAGCGCGATGACCAGGAACAAGAACATAACCATCGCTGAGGTCCCCATGGTCCCTGCCGACGGCGGGCCGCCGGCGTCGAATGTGTCAGGGTCCGATCGTGCCATGCGAGTCTGACAGTTAGGGTCGCAGGCGGCTGAAGTCCGGGACGTACGAAGTGAGGTCACAGGGGATGCTCAGGCTGGGCAGGCGTGAATTCGACGCGCATGAGCCGGTGATCATGGCGATCGTGAACCGGACCCCCGACTCCTTCTACGACCAGGGGGCCACGTTCCTCGACGAGCCCGCCCTCGCGCGCGTGGAGCAGGCGGTGGCCGAGGGGGCCGCCATCATCGACATCGGCGGGGTCAAGGCCGGGCCGGGGGAAGAGGTGTCCGCGGCGGAGGAGGCGCGGCGGACCGTCGGGTTCGTGGCGGAGGTGCGGCGGCGGTTCCCGGATGTGATCATCAGCGTCGACACCTGGCGGGCGTCCGTCGGCGAGGCCGTGTGCGAGGCGGGGGCGGATCTGCTCAACGACGCGTGGGGCGGGGTGGACCCGGGGCTCGCGGAGGTCGCCGCGCGGTACGGGGTGGGGCTGGTGTGTACGCATGCGGGGGGCGCGGAGCCTCGTACTCGGCCGCACCGGGTGACGTACGACGACGTCATGGCCGACATTCTGCGGGTGACCGTGGGGCTGGCGGAGCGGGCGGTCGCGCTGGGGGTGCCCCGGGAGTCCGTGATGATCGATCCCGGGCACGACTTCGGGAAGAACACGCGGCACAGTCTTGAGGCGACTCGGCGGCTCGGGGAGATGGTGGACACCGGGTGGCCGGTGCTGGTGTCCCTGTCCAACAAGGACTTCGTGGGCGAGACGCTGGGCAAGCCGGTGAAGGAGCGGGTGGTGGGGACGCTGGCGACCACCGCGGTGTCCGCGTGGTTGGGGGCTCAGGTGTACCGGGTGCACGAGGTCGCCGAGACGCGGCAGGTGCTGGACATGGTGGCGTCGATCGCGGGGCACCGGCCGCCGGCGGTCGCGCGGCGGGGGCTGGCGTAGGGCCTTTCTCGCCCCCGCCGCCCCTACCCGTCCCGTCCTCCAGGGGGCGCCGCCCCCTTCGGCCCCCCCCCCACCAAAAACCCAGGGGGGGGGTGTTTTAGGGGACAGCCAAAAAAACCAAACCCCCCCCCCCCCCGCCCCCCCCCCA